>JBKJRK010000269.1:0-3881 GCA_046593135.1 Tepidisphaeraceae bacterium
TCAGACGGGCGTCCACGTTTATCGTAATACTGGCACCGGCACCTTCGTCTTGTGGGCGAACACGGCGTTCGGCCTGGGACCTACCCACATCGCGTCCGCCGATTTCAATAGCGACGGTAAGCTAGACCTTGTCCTCGGTGACAGCGACACCGCGCAGATCTATCTGAACAATGGCGCCGGTTTCACGGCCGGCGTTTCTTTCGGAAACTTTCCGGACAGGGTTGAAGGCATCGCGACCGGAGACTTCGATAATGACGGAAAGCCGGATTTCGCAACGACGGGACGCCGGCTCTCGGTCTACCGGAACCTGGGCGGCGGCACGAGCTTTGCCAAGACGGCGTACCTCGGTGGTGAAAATCAGGTTGGAATTAAGACAGCCGATATGGACGGTGACGGGCACGTTGATATCACGGTGTCGAACTATCTCGCCAACTCGGTCTCCATTTATTCCAACAACGGCGCGGGGCTCTTCCCGGACAGGCGAGATTGGGGCGTCGGCGATGCCCCTAATAGCCATGCCATCGGGGACGTAAACGGAGACGGCAAGCTGGACATCGTGGCCGCAGCCAGCGGTGCCAATGAAACCACCGTGAACGTGATGCTGAACGCGGGCCAGCGAAATTACGTCGCGAGACGCGAGCACGGCATGCTCGGCGCGGCGAACGGCGTGGACTTTGCCGACTTTAACAGGGATGGCTATCGGGACGTCGTCTCGCCAGCGTACGTCTCAAACCAGGATGGGCCCTTTGTTTTCTACGGCAAGCCCGACGGCACACTCCAGGATGGGATCCAGGTCGAAAACTGGGGCAATAACATCCCGACCGACGTCGCGGTGGGTGATTTCAACGGTGACGGCTGGATGGATTTTGCGACCTCGATCTTCAGCCCGGGTAACTCCGTGCGCGTGAGCTTGAATCGCGGCGACGGCACCTTCTTTCCGAGCGTGGTTTACGCCGCGGGCGGCAACCCTTCCGGCGTCGGTGTGGGTGATCTGAATGGCGACGGCAAGGTCGACATTGTGAACAGCAACGGCTCGCAACTCGACAACAGCATCTCCGTCCATCTCAACAATGGCAACGGCACCTTCCAGCCCTCGGTGCGAGTGCCGGTCGGCCTCCGCCCGAGCGATGCGCTCCTCGGCGACTTCGATCAGGACGGCCGCAGCGAAGTCATCGTCACGCACTACGGCGCGAGCAGCGTGTATTATTTCAAGCCGAACGCCGCCGGGGTCCTCGGCGCGCCGCAAACGATCGGCGTCGGCGGCACCCAGGGCAACGCCGTCGCTGGCGACTTCGATAACGACGGCTGGCTCGATGTCATGGCCGCCGCCGGCTCCGCCACTTTTCTGCGCAACAATCAGAGCGGCGGTTTCGCTTCCGCCGTCGCCACGCCTGTGCCTGCCGGTTTCATCGCCGCGGGTGATTGGGACGGTGATGGCTTGATCGATATCGTGGGCACAAACGGCGTCGCCAACACTGCCCTCGTCGGCTGGAATCGCGGCGCGGGCACTTTCCAATATGTGCGCGCAATGCAATCGGGTTTTGAAACCGCGCGCGCCGGCGCCGCCGATCTCAATGGCGATGGATTGCCCGAAATTGTCGTCTGCAATCTTCGGGCGCGTTCTCTTAGCGTTTTTCAAAATACCAGCATCGCGGCGTTGACCGCAGTGAATGCCGTCTCGCGCAAAACACACGGCACCGCCGGCACGTTCGACCTCGCCCTTCCGATGTCGGGCACGCCGGCAGTCGAGAGCCGTTCCAGCACGGCGGGGCATTCCTTGGTCTTCACCTTCAGCAATCCCATCGCCAGCGGCAGCGCCGCGATCACCTCTGGCAGCGCGACCCTCAGTGGGAGCCCCACCTTTAACGGTAACACCATGACCGTGAACCTGACCGGCGCGGCCAATGCCCAGACTCTCACCGTCTCCTTGAGTAACGTCACCGACACTTTCGGCCAGGTCCTTCCGTCAACCAGTGTTTCCATGTCCGTTTTTCTCGGCGACAGCAACGGGAGCAACAGCGCCACCGCCTCCGATATCTCGCAGACCAAAGCCAACGTTGGCGTCGCCCTCAGCCCCGCGAACTTCCGCTCGGATTTCAACCTCAGCGGCGCGATCAATGCCAGCGATGTGGGGATCGTAAAAGCGGCGTCGGGCTCTGGTGCGGTGCCTTCCCGGCACCCCAGCGGTGCGGAAGACTTCCGGGTAAGCACACCCAAATAGTGTGGCCAGCGCGCAGACGTCTTTGTTCCGACGCTGGCGCACGACCCCGAAGAATCTCATGCCTTGCCTAACGAATTCCACGCGCTCCACCGAATGAACGTAGCGCGATGGCCGAAGTAACGGCCCTGTAACTTTTTACATCTTGTCGCGAATTCGAAAACGATCTCCATTTTCAGCATGTTCGAGCGCATCACCCTGTTTTCTGTCCTCACCTTGCTCGCGTGCTCTAGCGCCTTCGCCCAGCCGCGGTTCCCGTTCACTGCACCGTGGGCGACTTTCAACACCGCGACGGCACCGAGCGAAGGAGACCCGGTTGGGTTCGCCACGGCGGACTTCGACAACGACGGGGCCCTGGATGTCGTCACCACCCGCGGACGCAGTGAATTCGGCGGCTCAGGCTTTTACTTTCTTCGTAACGACAGAAGCGGCGGCCTCGCTCCCGCGGTCCCTTATACTTCGCCGAGCAACACGTGGGGCATTGTGGCCGCCGATTTTAACGGCGACGGGAATCGGGACGTCGCTGTCTCGAATGCGAATTACCTGCAGACGAGCGGCAACACCGTTTCAGTCTTCCTCGGAAACGGCAACGGCACTTTCGCCGCAGCTCAGACATTCTCCGTCGGCACTGCGAACGTGATCCCGCAAGGGCTGGCGTCGGCAGATTTCGATGGTGATGGCAACGCGGATCTGGCGGTAGCGGCCTACGGCGTCGGGAGCGGCTCTACTGTCAGGCTGCTTTACGGCGACGGTAGCGGCGGCTTCGGCGCTCCCGTGACCTTTCCAGCTGCTGGAAGTCCTCTCAAGCTGGCAGCAGGCGATCTAAACGGCGACGGCCGGCCCGATCTTGTCGCTTCTGTGATCGACTTAGGTATCGCAGTTCTTCTGAACACAAACGGCACCGGGTTTGCCGCGCCCGTGGTCTATAAGGCGGCACCTGGTTCACAGAATCGTGCTTCTTCGGTCGCGCTGGGCGACGTCGAAGGCGACGGCGATCTCGACGTCTTCGCGCCTGGATTACCGGCGAATGAGCGCGGGCGCATGCTTGTCTATCGCAATGATGGCACGGGCGCGCTCACCCAAACCAATCACGCTTCCTTTCCGCCCTACACGACCTCCCCGCGAGACATTGCGGCGGCCGACCTCAACGGCGACGGACGGCCGGACCTGATCGGCGCGCACTACACCGGACGTGTCAGTGACGGCGTGATCGTTGCTCTCAACGATGGCAGCGGGAACTTCGGCCAGGGCTTCTTCCACGAGGGTGCGAGATACGCTGCCGGACAGGGCACCTACGCGGTCGGCGCGGCGGACATGAATGGGGACGGCAAGAACGATCTGCTCACCATCGACGATTACTCCATGGCCGTCACGGTTCGCTTCAATAACGGCAGTGGCATCTTTCCGACGCTTCCGTTCGACCTGACTGGGGCCGGGGAAAACTCGTCGGATGCTGCGGATATCGACGGCGATGGCGACCTCGACATATTTACCTCCAACGCGCAGGGCTCCGTGCTGCGCAACGACGGGACGGGCCGTTTCGGCAACCGGCAGATCATAGCGGTCGCGTTTGAAGGTGTCCGCAGCGGAGTGCTCCGCGACCTGAACGGCGACAATCGTCCGGACCTCCTTTTCAATAATGCGCCGAGTAACAGCGCTCCTT
>JBKJRK010000297.1:0-10154 GCA_046593135.1 Tepidisphaeraceae bacterium
GTCGCTGTTGGCATTGCATTCGTCTGGCTGACCACATTGGGTGAACAACTGACGTTCGCGCAATGGGCTGCGTGTTCCACGGCACTGCTTGCGTACGCCGTCGCCATGAGCGGGCTCTGCACGCTTCTGCTCGCGCTTCGATTTAACGCCGTCGTCGCTGCCGGGACGGTTACCGTCGCCGGCCTGCTCTGGCTCAGTTGGCCTGTCTGGCTTTCTCACGCCCTGCTCCACCCGGGCGGCGACACGCTGATCGCTTGGCTCGTCCCGGCCCATCCGCTGTTCGCCGTCAACGGCGTGCTCGCGCACTTCGACACGTGGGACCGTTACCCCCTCGCCTACACGCGGCTCACCTTGCTGAACCAAGACGTGTTCTACCAGTTGCCCGTCGGCGTATTCGGGACGGTCTTGCTGCACGGAGGCGTTGGAATCACTTCGACGGCACTGGTTGTTCTACGTTGTCGGCTACGTCGGGCGCGGGTCGCGTCGCCGGCGGGGGAAGGTCCTGCAACAGACGCGAGATAAATTCCTTCGCGAACGTCTCGCTCATCGGGCCGATGTGGTCGCCGATGTTGCCGAACGACATCCAGTCGGACGTGTAGGGCATTGCAACGAGTTTGGCGTACTGCTCCTTGTCGGCCTCGTCAGGCATGGTGAACCCGCGCAGCCCGGCGGCTTCTTCCTTCACGCCGTCGATTGTGCCGAACAGGCGCGTCCCGGCGCCCAGTACAATGACGTCGTTCACGCTGCTCAGGACGTACGCCTTGCCGCGGACGTGGCTCAGGGCTTTGCTCAGGTCGTACCGCTGGGAAAGAGCCGGGGCGATGAAGACGACCGATTCGACCTGGACGTCTTTGGGAAGCCGTTCCAGCGCCCACGTCGCGATTCCCGCCCCTCCGCTGTGGCCGATGAGGCGGATTTTGAGGCCGGGATCTTCCTTCATTCGTTGCCGAATCTTTTCGGCGAACACGTCGGCCTGTTTCTCGTTTCGCTTGCGAGCCAGGAGCGCGGCAAGGCCGGGGTCTTGGCTGGTCCAGTCAAAGATTTCGACAGTTCCTTCGTACCCGCCGTCGCGCAAGCCGTGGACGAAGCGCCGGTCGAGCGACCGCGCGCCGGCGATGCCGGGGAGGTGGATCGTGTGGTCATGGGAGGCGCGGTCGGCGGCGCGGAGGAATTGGGTCGAAATCGCAAGCAGCGACGCGACCAGCAGCACAATAAACGACTTCATACGACAGTCCCCTGACGCGAGAAACAAGCTTACCTGCATACACCAACCGGCAGCCGCGCGGGATGCATTTTTGTTTGGTGCGGCACGCATTCCTGCCTACCTGTCGCCACAGGCGGCACTCGATTCGTGCCGGCGATTACGCCGTCACGAGGCAGGCAGGAATGCCTGCCCCACTAGCAGGACGCTGAAAAACATGCTTGTTGAGGCAAAGTTTGTATGTTTTCATCCGAAAAACGCTGGTCGTTCGCATTCTGTTACCGGTTTTTCAGTGTCCTGCTAGAGCGGTTCGCATCACCCCATAGCGTTTTGGTAGCTGCGACGCCTCTTGCGGATTGCGTCGTTTGCACGAGGCGACGCAGGCGTCGCAGCTACAAGGTGTTGAGAACTGCTCTAAACGGCAAAAAATACCTGCTCCACGACATGGCAAGAATGCCTGCCCATGTCACGCGACACCCCGGAACTCTTTCAGCACCGCGACGGATGCGCTCATGCCGAGCCGATCCGCCCCGGCGTCGAGCATGGCCCGCGCCGTGGCGAGGTCGCGGATGCCGCCGGCGGCTTTGATGAGCAGGTTCCGGCCGTACTTTTTCATGAGCGAGACGGGTTTCACGCCCGCCCCGCCGGCGGGGTGAAAGCCGGTGCTGGTCTTAATGAAGTCGCTGCCGCTTTCCCGCACCGCCTTGCAGGCGACCTCGATCGCCTGCTCGCCCTTGTCGTCGCCGAGAATCGACAACAGGGCCGCCGACTCGACGATGACCTTGATCACGACGTCTCGCCTGGCCGCGCGCGAGCCGCGGACGACCTCCATCAGCTCCGCCCGGGCCGCGTCGAGGTTCAGCGTGAGCAAGTGCGGCAGGTGAACGACCACGTCCACTTCGTCCGCGCCGTCCTTGATGGCAGCGACGGACTCAATGGCTTTCACCGTCGCCTTGCCCGTCCCGTGCGGAAACCCGGCGACCGTGCACGTCAGCACCCCGCTGTTGCCCAACAATTTCGCCACCGTCGGCACCCACGCCGGTGCGACGCAGACGGAGGCGAACTGATGCTCGAGGGCCTCGGAGCAGATTTTCTGGACCTCGGGAGAAAGCGCTTCGGGTTTGAGGATGGTGTGGTCGATTGTCTTGGCGAATTCGGCGGGGGTCATGCAGGAGCTCCGGTCGACCGTGCATCATAGCGACGCTACGGATGCTTTACGGTTGTCAGCAAGGCGACGGCGGAAAAATGGTCGTCGTCGGTAGCGAGCGGAAGCTGGTGTTCGACACATGCCGCGGCGATCCAAAGATCATTTTCCGGAACGGGGCGGCCTTTTTTCTTGAGCGCAAGCCGAAGTTGTGCGTAAGTTCCGCCTGTTCGCACTGTGGTGTCCAGCACGAGGCACGTCGCAACAAGTGCATCAATTTTGGAGAGGTTTTCTGCCGATTTGGCGGAATTGAGGGCACCGTACAGAAGTTCACCGACGACTGTCGCGGGTAGATAAAGTCGGTCGAACGTATTGAGCCACGCGACAACCGCAGGTACGTCGTTCAAGACGTTGATTGCCTGGTTCGTATCGAGGGCGACGCTATTTCCAGTCATCCGCATCCACCTGCTCGAACTCTGCGTGAATCACCCGCCGCATTTCGTCGGCGTCCGTATTGCTCATCCCGCCGATCCAGCCTTCGAGAGGCCGTTTATTTTCGGCAACGGTGACCGTTACCGTGACCTGACGGTTCTCGTCCAGGAAGTCCACCGGAAGCAGCGGCCGCAGCACGCCGTTCGCATAGATTGCTTCGATTGTTCTTTGCATCGCATGCCCGCCTTTCCGGGGAATTATGATAGCAAGCCCGAACGGGTGGGCATATGAAGTTATGATGAACAGGTACGTTGTTCTACGGATCGCTACTTGTGGAGGACTTCATTCCAGACGTCCGGCCTCTCGCGGATGAACGTCGCCAGCAACTCGACGCATATCGGGTCGTAGAGGTTGACGACTTCGACGCCGTGGGCGCGGAGAAAATTGGGAGGCGCTTCGCCGAAGGTCGCGGAGCTAGGATCGTTCGCGGCATCGCCGACAACAACTTTCGGAATGCCGAATTGGACGATCGCACCGACGCATAGAAAGCCCGGCGTGAGCGTGGTGTAGAGCGTTGTGTCGGCGTACGTCTGCTGCCGGCCGGCCCGGGCAAGACACTCGACCTCGGCGTGGGCGACGGGGTTGCGGTACTGGACCCGGCGGTCGTGGCCGCGGCCGATGATTTGGCCGTTGCGAACCAGGACGGCGCCGATCGGCAGGCCGCCTTCGGACAGGCTGATGCGGGCTTCGTCGAGGGCGGCGTGGAGGAAAGGGTCGCCGACGACGGCGGCTTCCTGCGGGACGAGCCGCATCGTCGGTCGCGGCGGAGGCCGGCGCAGGCCCGCGACGTCGGCCGGCATCACCTGCGCCGCCGAGGCGTTTTCCCGGCGGATCAGGTCGTAGACCTCTTTTCGGTGGACCGCGACGTCGCGGGGGGCGACGAACCCGAGGCGCACCTTGTCCCCCCGAACATCGACAACCCGAACCTCGACGTCCTCGCCGATCATGACCGACTCGTCGCGCTGTCGCGACAGAACAAGCATTGTCCTGCTCCTTCGTGGGAAACCTGGGGCGGAAGATTGTAGGCGGATGTTAAGAAGTTGTGGGGAATCTCCCTCGACGGGCGCAAAAAAAGGGAACGCAACTGCTCCCTACCCGTTGTTGTTTCCCGGGCTCTTGTCGTCGGCGTCGTATGCCTGCTCGGCGTTGCCGCCTTGGACTTCAATGCGCTCGATCGATAGGGCTTTGCCTGTGTCCGCGTCGATCTCGGCGAGCACGCCGCACAGGCGGACGTCGCCGGTGGCGACGTCGAACGGCTGGGGCATGTTGGTCGTCATGTATTTGACGACGCGGTCCTTCCGCCGGCCCAAAACCGAGTCGTACGGGCCGCACATCCCGAGGTCGCTGATGAACGCGCTGCCGCCGGGCAGGATTTTGGCGTCGGCGGTGGGCACGTGGGTGTGGGTGCCGAAAATCAGCGAGCAACGGCCGTCGAGCCAGTGGCCCATGGCGATCTTCTCGCTCGACGCTTCGGCGTGGATGTCGCAGACGTGGATGCGCACGCCCTTGGGGAACTGTGACAGCACGCGGTCGGCGGCGGCAAACGGGTCGTCGGCGGGAAGATGGCTCATGAAAATCCGCCCGAGGAGGCAGAACACGCCAACCTGCACGCCGGCGTTGGTCGTGACGACGGTGTGCGTTCGCCCCGCGGCGTTTCCCGACAGGTTGGCCGGGCGGACGATCCGCTCGCTCGCGACGAGTGTGGGGACGATGTCTATTTTTTTGTAGACGTGGTCGCCGAGCGTGACGACGTCGACGCCGTAGGAGCGGAGCTTATTGAACAGGTTTTGCGTAATGCCGCTGCCGCCGGCGATGTTTTCGCCGTTGGCAATGACGAGGTCGACCTGGTGCTGGCGGACAAGTTCGGGGAGTTTCTGGTGAACGATCTGCCGGCCGGGCCGGCCGACGATGTCACCAAGGCAAAGAATGCGAATCGGCATCCCGATCGAGTATACGGCTTACTGCTCGCGCAAGTAATACTCGGCTTCGAGCCCTTTGAGCTTCGCCGCCAGCGCGTCGTATTCGCTCTTGAGCTTGTTGCCGCGGCCGGGGTCTTTGAACGAGTTGTTGCCGAGAGTGCTCTGGCATTCGGCCAGGGCGATCTCGGTGTCGGTGATCTGCCGTTCCAGTTCCTTTAGATCGAGCCGGCCGAACGGGCGGGCGTAGGGATTGTCTTTTGGCTTGGATTGGACTGGCTGCTTGGCCTTGGGCTTCGGAGCGGAGGCGGAAGCTTTGGTCTTCTGGCGGGCGGCTTCGGTGGCGGCGGCGGCTTTGTTGGCGGCTTCGTCGCGGAGGCGCTGCGTCCAGCCGGAATAGGTGCCGCTAAAGTCAACCAGACCGGGCGGCTGCAGCACCAGCAGGCGCTGGGCGACGCGGTCGAGAAAATAACGGTCATGGCTGACGCACAGGACGGTGCCGGGGTACGAGGTCAACGCGCCTTCGAGGGCTTCGCAGCTTGGAATGTCGAGGTGATTGGTCGGCTCGTCGAGGATGAGGACGTTAGGCTTGTCGAGAAGCAATTCCGCCAGCCGGACACGCGCACGCTCGCCGCCGCTGAGTTGGCCGATGGGCTTGTAGATGTCGTCGCCGCGGAAGAGCATGGTGGCGAGGACGTCGCGCAACTCTTTCTCGCGGATGCCGATGCGTCCTTCACCGACGGTGTCCAGGACCGTCATTTCAGGGTCGTAGCTGTCGAGCCGCTGGTCGTAGTAGCCGACGCTAAGGTTGGCGCCCCACCGCAGTGCGCCGGCGTCGGGTTTTTCTTCGCCGACGAGGACGCGGAGGAGCGTTGTTTTCCCGGAGCCGTTGGGTCCGATGATGCCGATCCGCTCGCCGCGCTGGATGAAGAAACCGATTTCGTTCCACAGCTTTCGGCTGTCGTACGCCTTGCTCAACTCGGTAACGGTCAGCACCTGGTCACCGGCCCGCTTATCCGTGTTAAGCGCAAGCGAAATGTTCTTTTGCGTCTCGACGCGGTCGATGATCTGGTCGCTGATCAGCAGGCGGTTGAGGCGCTTTTCCCGGCCTTTGGCTTCCTTCGACCGCTGACCCGCGCCGAACCGGCGGATGAACTCCTTTTGCTTCTCGATGTCTTCCTGCTGCCGCTCGAACTGCCGCTGTTGGGTGAGTTCCTGAAGCTCGCGCTGCTCGACGAAGGACGAATAATTGCCCGGATAGCTCCGCAGCATGCACTGCGTGAGCCAGACGATCCGCGTCGAAAGCCGGTCGAGCAGGTAGCGGTCGTGGCTGATGACGACGACGGCGCCGCTGAAGTCGGCCAGGTATTTTTCCAGCCACTCGATGGCGGCGAGGTCGAGGTGGTTGGTCGGCTCGTCGAGCAGGAGCAGGTCGGGTTCGCTGATGAGAATTTTCGCCAGCGCCAGGCGTGAGCGCTGGCCGCCGGAAAGGGTGCCGACGCTTTGTTCCCAGACGTCGCGGTCCAGGCCGACGCCCAGCAGCGTGGCTTCGAGCTTGTGGTGCCACGCGTAGCCGCCGGCGAGTTCAAAATCGTGCTGGACGGTTTGATATTTTTCGAGCGCCTTGTCGAGCGCGTCGCCCTGGAAATGGGCCATGTCGTGCTCGATGTCGCGCATGCGGTGGGCCATGTCGTGGAGCTGCGAGAACGCCAGTTCCGCCTCGTCGATCACCGTGTTGGCGGCGTCGAACTGGGGGTCTTGGGTGAGGTGGCCGGTCTTCGTGTTGCGGGCGAGCGCGACGACGCCGGCGTCGGGGACGACCTCGCCGGTCAGAATGCGGAATAGCGTTGTTTTTCCCGCGCCGTTGGTGCCGATGAAGCCGAGCCGCTCGCCCCGCTCCACGTTCAGGTTCAGGCCCTGGAAAATGACGCGCTTGCCGAAGGTTTTCTCGACGTTGGACAGGGTTGCAATGGACATTTCAGCGGGTTCGTTTCAGGCGGAAGGGAAAAAGTCGACGAGCGACAACTACGACGGCTCGTCCTCGACGGTTCCCAGTTCTTCGACCTGGGTTTCGAGCTTGCGGACCCTGGAAAGGAGCTCGGGGAGCTTTGAATAGACCCCCCAGATTCGCCGGGCCTGGGCCGCGGGGAGCGCGGGCATGCCCATGACGGTCGTCTGGTCGGGGATGTCGCCGATGATCCCAGTCTGCGCCGCCGCGGTGACGTTGTCGCCGACGCGGAGGTGGCCGGCAACACCCACCTGCCCGGCGAGCGTGACGTGATGGCCGAGGGTCACGCTGCCGGCGATGCCGACCTGCGCCACGATCAGGCAGTGCGGCCCGATCTTCGCGCCGTGGCCGATCACGACGTTGTCGTTGATCTTCGTGCCCCGCCCGACGAGCGTGCTGCCGAGCGTCGCGCGCTCGATCGACGCGTTGGAGCCGATCTCCACGTCGTCTTCGATGACGGCGATGCCGACTTGGGGAATCTTGTGGTGGACGCCCTTGTGGGTTGCGTAGCCGAAGCCGTCCTGCCCGATGCTCGATCCGGCATGGACGATGACGCGATCGCCGAGGATCGTGTCGTCATAAATCGCGACGTTCGGAAACAGGACGCAATCCCGACCGATCTTCGCCCGCGGCCCGACGAACACGCCGGGGTAAAGCACACTGCCGTCGCCCACGCTCGCGGTCGGGTCCACGTGGGCTTTCGGATGAATGCCGGCGTGCGGGTGTTGCCGGTAGCCGTGAAGCGCGACGACCGCCTCCCTAAAGGCGAAGTAAGGGTCCTTCGCCCTCAGCAGGACGAGCCGGCCGCTCGTCACCGTCGGTAAAACGATTACCGCCGAAGCGTTCGTCGTTTCGAGTTGCTTGAGATACTTCGGATTGGCCAGAAAGCTGACCTGCCCCGCGGCAGCCTCTTCGAGCGTGGCGGCGGAGTGGATCGCGACCGACCCGTCGCCAATCAGCTCGGCGCCAACTCTTTCGGCAAGTTCTCTCAGCGTTAAAGGCACTGCATGATCTCCGTCTGCTTCATCCCGCGCGAACTTCGCAGTCGCGTAAGCGGGTGGCACATTGTGCACGAGTTGTGGGTCACGTCGAGGGGATGCGTTACGAAACCGACGCGTGCGCCCGGACCTGCTGCTCCGCGTGGTAGCTGCTGCGGACCATCGGTCCGGATTCGACGTGGCGCAATCCCTTCATTTCCCCGTGGATTTTCCACGACGCAAATTCGTCCGGATGAACCCAGCGGTCCACCGGCAAATGTGCGGCCGTGGGTTGCAGATATTGCCCCAGCGTGAGGATGTCGCAGCCGATCGACACGAGGTCTTCGAGAGTGGCTTCGATCTCGTGGTCCTGTTCGCCGATGCCGAGCATCATGCCGGTTTTGCTGACGAACCCCTGCGCCTTGGCGCGCTGCAGCAGTTCGAGGGATCGCCGGTACTTGGCCTGGGGGCGGACGACGCGGTACATGCGCGGGACGGACTCGATGTTGTGGTTCAGAATGTCGGGCTTGGCGTCGAGGACGAGTTGGAGCGCGTCCCAGTCGCCGCAGAAGTCGGGGATGAGCACTTCGACGCTCGTGCCGGGAGATTGCAGGCGGATCTGGCGAATCGTTTCCGCCCAGACTGCCGCGCCGCCGTCGGCAAGCTCGTCGCGGTTCACGCTGGTGATGACGACGTGACCCAAATTCATCGTTTTCACGGCCCGGCCCACGCGGACGGGCTCGTCGAGGTCGAGCGTTTGCGGCCGGCCGGTGGCGATGTGACAGAATCCGCAGGAGCGGGTGCAGACGTCGCCGAGAATCATGAGCGTCGCGGTCCCCGCCGCCCAGCACTCGCCCATGTTGGGGCACTTGGCGGACTGGCAGACGGTGTGTAGCTTTTCGTCGTTGACGAGCTTCAACAGCCGGGCGTATTCCTCGCCGGCGGGCATTTTCATCTTGAGCCAGGAGGGCTTGCGCCCGGAAGTCGGACGATCGGCAAGGACCAAATGGTTGAGGGAGACGGCCATGAGCGACGCGGATTCTATGGACCCGGCCATTCCGCGGCAAATCGCCCCGCCCGCACCCGCGCCATTCAACTTCTGTAAGCTGGCACGGTATAACCTCCGCACCATTCTTCTAATAGGAGCCCGTATGAAGCGAATTTCTTTGGCCGCCGCGTTGCTTGCACTTCTCACCTTTTTCGTCCCCGTCACCCGGGCCGAAGACAAGGTCGCGGCGCAGCCGGTGCCATGCACGCCGGCTCAGAAGAATCCGGACCGCCACGAGAAGTTTCTCAAAGACAAGACCGAGGCCCTGAAGACAGGTCCGATTGATGTTGTTTTTCTGGGCGATTCCATCACCGACGGCTGGCGGCTCGACCCGCAGCACACGCTATTTGTCGAAAAATGGGGAAAGCACAACCCCCTCAACCTCGGCATCAGCGGCGACCGTACCGAACACGTCCTATGGCGCCTCGAGCACGGCGAAGTCGAAGGCATCAAGCCCAAGCTCGTCGTCCTCATGATCGGGACCAACAACCTCGGCAACAAGGTGACCGCAACCCCCGAAGAAACCGCCGCCGGCGTGAAGTGCGTCGTCGCCTCGTTGCGCGAAAAGCTGCCGGAAACGAAGGTGCTGCTGCTGGCCGTCTTCCCCCGCGGCAAGAAGGCCACCGACTCGTTCCGCGGCAAGATCAAGACGGTGAACGACACGATCGCCAAGCTCGACGACGGCAAGGACGTGAAATATCTCGACATCAGCGACAAGTTTCTCGCCCCGGACGGCACCTTGACGCCGGAAGTCATGCCCGACTCGCTACACCCCAACGAGAAGGGCTATCAAATCTGGGCCGACGCGATCAGCGACACGGTCGACGAGATGGTGAAGTAGTCGGATTCTCGAAGATGAGATAAACCACGACGTCACGAAGGCACGAAGCGGCTTCTACAAGAATCTCGCCGTCTGCCGATATGCCAAAACGAATAAAAATCAGGATCAAGAATCCTGCGAAACGCGAGCCCAGTCGTGCGCCGCTTCGTGACTTCGTGGCTTCGTGGTGAATCCAGTCTTTTTTGAAGCGGATGCGTTGATACCGGATAAGATTCGGACGTGAAACGCGAAGCCCATCCTCTCGCGGTCGACGTGTTGCGCGGGGCGGCGTTGCGCCGCACGCCGGTGCGGGCGGGGGTGTTGGAGGTGCTGGGGAAGGCGGGCGGGCCGCTGGCGGTGCCGCAGATTCTGGCGCAGCTGCCCGCCGACACCGACGCCGTCACGGTTTACCGCACACTAAACACCTTCACCCGCAAGAAACTTGTCCACCGTGTTCACGGCGAAGACCGCACCTGGCGTTACGCCCTCTCCGGCGGCGCGATGCGCTCGCCAACGCACCAGCACCCCCACTTCGTCTGCGACGAGTG
>JBKJRK010000298.1:0-3499 GCA_046593135.1 Tepidisphaeraceae bacterium
CAAGTAACGCGATTTTCTTAAACAATATCATGGGCAGGGTGCGTGCCTTTATCGACCTCGATTTGTTGCTTTGAAAATGCCCTTGCCCAAAATCTCCATCGTCACCCCCAGCTACAACCAGGCGCAGTTCGTCGCCTGGACGGCCCGCAGCGTGTTGCTCCAGCGATACCCGAACCTCGAATACGTTTGGATGGACGGCGGGTCGAAGGACAACACGGTTGAAGTACTGAAGCCGTACGTCGACCGCTTCGCGTACTTCATTTCCGAGCGAGACAAGGGCCAGAGCGACGCCATTCACCGGGGGTTTCAGAAATGCACCGGCGACATCATGGCGTACCTGAACAGCGACGACATGCTCGCCCCGGGCACGCTCCACTGGGTCGCCGACTTTTTTGACGACCACCCGGAAGTCGACGCTGTTTACAGCCACCGCGTGACGGTCGACGGGAAAAACAAGGCGATCTGGTACTGGATGCTGCCGGAGCACAGCGACTGGTACATGCAGCGGTGGGACCTGATTCCGCAGGAAACCTGCTTCTGGCGCCGCCGGATTTTCGACAAGTGCGGCAATACCGACCCGGCGTTTCGCTTTGCGATCGACTACGACCTGTTCGTCCGTTTCATGCGCGAGGGCAAGATGCACCGGGCCGACCGCTTCCTCGGCGTGTTCCGGCAGCACGAAGACGCCAAGACCAGTACCCTGCTCGAAACGGTCGGCGCCGAGGAAATTCGTAAGGTCTGGAAACGATACGGGCTGGAGGCGCAACGATTTGATCCTATCGTCAGCGCGCGGTTCTACAACGGCTGCATTCGCCGGGGCGATAAGTTTGCCGCTGCAAAGAAGATGCTGCCGGGCTGCTTGCCGGGCGTCGGGTACGACTACAACGAAGTGTGGGGCGGGTTGCTCGACGAAAAAACACTGCCTCCGCTGGCCCAAGTTTCGCCATCGGCTGCGTAAGCGCAAGGCTGCAATCGCCCCGACGGTTCCCCATCCGTTTTGCATGCCTCGTCACTGTCGGCTGGGCCTGCATTCACCCGATACTTCCGGAAAGACAGGCCGCTTGGGGTGATTTTGTGAAACGAGTCCGCGGTCGGCGCTGTCTCTTCCCAAGCAGGTAGGAACCAAAGCCGCTTGCCGAAAGGGATTAGCGACCGATCAGCCGCCCGCGGAGTATACTTTTGCCCTGCCGCCGCCGATCGATACGATATACCTGACACTGGATGGTCCACTCTCGCGCTCATTCTCTCACCCCCCGCCCGGCCGACGCACCGCGTTGCCTGGCCATCGTGCCGGTATTCAACGAACGGGGCTCGGTCGGCAAAGTCATCGAAAGGCTCCGCCGGGCCTTGCCGGATGTGGACGTGCTGGTGATCGACGACGGGTCCACCGACGACACGCTCCGGCAGATCCCCGCCGGCGTGACGGTCGTGAGCCTGCCGTTCAACCTCGGCATCGGCGGGGCCATGCAGACCGGCTACCGCTACGCCGCGCTGCACGGGTACGACATCGCGGTCCAGGTCGACGGCGACGGGCAGCACCGGCCGAGTGAAGTGCAGCGGCTTATTGACCACGTCGCGGAAGGCAAGTCGGAACTCGTCGTCGGGTCGCGGTTTCTCGAATCGACGACGTACACGTCGTACCGCCAGACGCTGGTTCGGCGGATGGGCGCGTGGATGCTGCGGGGGTCGATTCAGCTGCTCACTGGACTGACCATCACCGACTGCACCAGCGGCTTCCGGGCCGCCAACCGTCGGGTAATCCGCGCGTTCGCCCACTGGTATCCGGAAGATTATCCGGAGCCGGAAGTCATTCTCCTGCTGCACCGCGCCGGGTATCGCGTCGGTGAATTGCACGTGAAAATGCGCCAGCGCCGCAGCGGCCAGAGCAGTATCGGGGTGTTGTCGGGCGCGTTTTACGTTTTGAAGGTGACGACGTGCCTGCTGCTCGACACCGCCCGCGCGCCGTGGCCGCATGAAAAAATCGGCGGCCCGCAGGACATTCCCGCCGCCGCCGCAGCCGGCGCGGCGGCCGAACAAGCCCAAGTCGCCATGACGCCCGCCGCCGCGCCGAATCCCTCAGTCGCGACGAGTGGAGCTTAGGATGCTCAAGAGCCTCATCCTGCTGCTGTTCGGCGGAGGCCTGCTTCTGCTGGCCGTACTGCGCCTCCGGCGGTATCGGCTCAAAGAACGTTACGCGCTGGTGTTCCTGCTCCTCGGCCTTCCGTTTTTCGTCCTCGCCGCCTGGCCCAACGCCGTCGGCAAGATCGCCGATCTGCTCGACATGGATTACCGCACGGTAACGCTCCTATCCGTTGCCACCGTGCTGGCGTTAATGGTGTTCGAGTTGCTGACGATTGTGAGCGTACAGGACCAGAAGATCACCGCTCTGGCGCAGCTCGTCGGCATCCTGATGGAAAAACAAAAGCTGGCCGAGCCCGAACACACCCCCGGCGGCGAAAAACGCGACGACGCCCCGCCGGACCACCCCCGCCGCGACGCGGCGTAGCGAGGCATTTCCTAAACCTCGAACTCATCATCTTCGGGAAATGCGCGAAGCGGTTCGGCGGCGATTTGTTGCCACGTTGCCAAAACGCTTTCTTCAACGCCTGACGAATTGAGCCGTTCCAGCACGGCACCAGACGCTTGTTTTAGATCGGGGAATGTCAACATCATGACGGCCAGGTCCCGACGATCGGTAAACCCCTTGGGTGTGCCACGGCGCTCATGGTAAGCGACGACTTTATTGGCAACGAGTTCCGCGGGCGCAACCACCAACACGCGGCCTACACGCTCCATCGGCGGAAATAGTTCAACAGGTCGAACGTCCACGAGATGCCGATTCTTGGGCTTCTGTAACTGATAAACGCGAAACCCCAGCCCCTCCCGAACGTTACGCACCCGGGTCGCAATTTTAAATCGTTGGTTCAAATAACTGCGGATCTCCTCGGCCAACTCCGGCGCGCGGGTGGACATCACGTCGACGTCCTGCGTCATACGCGATTCGTCGACATAAGCGTTCACCGCCTGGGCTCCGTACAGCACCGCGTCGTCGCGCCCGCGAAGGAACTCGAGTACGGCGTCGTGAATGGTGGCCAGCGGCAGCGGCTCACGCATGACGAACTCCCGAAATGACAATGCGCCATCGCCGAACATGCGAACAACTCCATGCGACTGAAGTCCAGGATATCTATGTTTTGCTTCAACAACTATATCCCAAACCATCGCATGAGGCGATACGCCCACACGATCTTCTCGACGTTAAAGCGATGCGCCATCCGACTCACGCGATCGTTTCCAAAATACCGACTTGCAACTGAGTATTGTTCGTCAAACTGTCGTCGGTCAACCCGGCCGGTCTTACTCTGGGGGTGCAGGCGGAAGTGCGCCAGCACGCGGTCGAGAAATAGCGGGTCCGTTTCCCGGCCCATCCTAAGCCACAGGTCGTAATCCATCGTCCAGTGCAGCGATTCGTCGAGCCGCCCGATCGTCCGGCCGAAGT
>JBKJRK010000364.1:0-3508 GCA_046593135.1 Tepidisphaeraceae bacterium
TCACAATGTGTGTCCAAATTGCTCCAGGCCGACGTCATGCGTCTTCTGCGGAAGCCGAAGTTTCAGCCGGCGCGACCGCGGCTAATATCCGGTCGTAGATGCGGTCCGTCGGGCCGCGCTCGTAGACGTAGTCATCAAGCTTGAGGCGCCGCTCACCGGCACCGGCGTCGTAGGTGAGATAAACGATCCCCTTTCGATCCCAGTTCGACTGGTCGATCGATCGAATGCTGTCCAGCGGCACCGGCGGGTGCCCCGGGACGTGAAGCACGCCGCCCGAAAGGCGGTACTCGCCCCGTCCGCTGTAGAACGCCTTGAACAGCATCAAGAATCCGAGCGGCAAGAGGCCAAAGCCAATGATCCGCTGGAGCCGGATGTCGGTGTCGCTATGCAATCGCTCCGGCACCGGCTTGCCCGCGGCGACCGCTTGCTGCCGGGCTTTCTCGTTCTCGGCTTCGTAGCCGACATACCCGTCGCGCAAAAACCAGATCGCACCGCCCAAAAACGCCAGACCAATAAAGCACCACTTGCCGCGGTACCGGCGGTCGGCTTTGGCAACAATGTCGCCCGTCTCGGCGGGCGCTACCTGTGCAGTCTCGGTCATGATTCGGGTCTTTCGTTTCCGGGGGTGAGGGGGCGGGCGGCGGCCTCCATCGTTTCGAGCGCTGCAAGCAGTTGCCGCGCGTCGTGAATGGCCCGATCGCAAAACGCCGCGCCCTCAGTGTAGTCGGGCTTGTCCTTGGCCGCTCGAAACGCGTCGGCGTCCGCGGTCAACGCCGCAAGCAGCAACGTTGCGCGATCGCGTGCGTTGAGCAAAAGAAGTTGATCGGCTTCGTCCGGCGACACGCCCGCATTATACGTGGGCCAGGCATTCCTGCCTGCTTCTCGATAGTGGGCCAGGCATTCCTGCCTGCCTCGACGCGCAGCGTCGAAGGGAAGATCAAGAGGCGAATCGCGGCTACGCCGCGAGGCAGGTAGGAATACCTGCCCCACCTTATTGGCAACGAAATTCTTCCGGTTTTTACGACCGCGACGCGATCGCAGACGAGATCGGACGGAGAATTTTCGGCACGACGTGGTTCATGCAAAGCGCGTCCGCCCGTTCCGCCATCTGCGCGAGGAGCTTCTCCATCGATTCCTTCGGGCGGTCTCCCCAGTACCGGCGGACGATCAAGTACACGCTGATCACGTCGTCGGAATAGTCGCCGGTACGGACTTGGTAGCTGTTCGTTCGTGTCACGACGTCGATACGAGCCTGCAGGCGGCAGTCCTCGCTCAAGGCGACGGTCACGGTCGGCTGGAAATCAACGGCCCGCGCGCCGAGTTCTTCCGTGAGGCACGTCAGCGGACTCTCGGGAAACAGGCTCTCGGCGATGATCTCGTCGTGGTTGCCGCCGAAGGCGAGATCGAAACCGAACAGCACGTCGAGGTAATCGATTTCCAGCGGGCTGACGCCCAAGTGGTGAGGGGCCATGTCGAGCAGGAGGGAATGGAGCTTGAGGGCTTCCTCATAGTCCGTCGGGTTCACATGGCCGGCGGACAGGCGTTTCTGCTCAAGGCTGATCCACCGGTACGAAGCGCCGCCGCGGTCTTCTTCGAGATTAAATTCGCCGTTTTCATTCTTGCGAAAGCGCGACATGCCCGGGTAGGCCTTCTGCACGCGCTCGAAGAAATGGAGCATGGTTTCGCGGCCGTGCGGCAGCGCGAGCTGCGACCCGAGCCGCATGTTGACGTAAAAGTCTTCACAGAACGCTGAATACGGATTGGACATACTATCTCCCAAAGCCCGTGTCCGACCTAAAATGGCGGTTACTTAGCAATCGGCTGGTTGGCCCGATAAAGTGTAGCCAAACCCTTGTAGAACGAAACGACGAGGGCGTGTGTTCGTCGGCAATACGATCGTTTCTGATGAGCTTGGCACAAGTTATGGTTAAGCCCGTTTACGCCTTGGTCGGCCCTGACTCGTTCATGCAGCTCCAAACGCTCGCAACCGTTCTCGGCCAGATGCCCCCCGACACGCAACGGGTCGACCTCGACGGAGAGCGTGCCGAGTTGGCTGACGTGCTCGATGAGCTTCGCAGCTTCGCGATGTTCGGCGGGGCCAAACTCGTGGTTGTCCGCGACGCCGACGCGTTGATCACGCGGTTTCGCGAGCAACTCGAAAATTATGTCACCAACCCGTCGAATGCCGGCACACTTCTGCTGCGGCTGAACGCTTTGCCGGCAAACCAGCGGATTTACAAAGCGATCGCGAAGACGGGAAAGATCGAGGATTGCAACCCGCCGAAAGACGTCGTGCGGTGGATCGCCGACCACGGCCGCAGCGCACACGGCATTGCCCTGACGCCCGACGCCGCCCGCCTGATGGCGGAACTCGTCGGCAACGACCTCGGCCGGCTCGACAGTGAGCTTGCCAAGCTCGCGCTGCAAACCGAAACCGGCAAGATTGACGCGGCCGCGGTCGGCAACGCCGTTTCATTCCAGCGTGAGCAGGAGATGTGGGACATGACCAACGAGCTGGCCGCGGGGAACGCCGCCCTGGCGCTGAAACGCTGGCGGCAGTTGGTGCAGCTCGACCCCTCGTCTGAATTCCGCGCCGTCACGTGGCTCGGCATGTGGCTCGAAGACGTCGGCGCCGTCGTCCACGGCGGCAACACCGGCAAGCTCACGTGGAAGTACAAGAACAAACTCCCCCAATTCATGAAAGCCGCCGGAGCGCTTGGCAAGGCCGGGCATTCGCGGGCGCTGGACCTGCTGGCGGAGATCGATCAGCAGTCAAAAAGCGGCGTCGGCGACGCCGCCACAAACGTCGAACGGTTCATCCTTCAACTCGGAACCGAATCTGCCGCCCGGGCGAGTTGATCGAAACTCCGCCGGCGGCTATATCGCTCGGCCGGTGCGGCGGGGGCGATAAGGGCGATTTCGCCTGCGTCGCCTCGTGCCGGCAGCGTAACCGGCGCGTGAGGCGACGCAGGCGTCGCGGCTACAAAGTGGCACGGCGATTGAACGTATTCGCCCAAGTAACGTCGCCGCTTTTTTTGGACGCTATGAAGAAAAAATCTACCTCACCCGCCCGTCCCGCGACGCAGGCTGTGATGTCTCAGACCGTTCACCTCGGCCTGACGCAGATGACCTGCTCGGACGACACGCGCGAGAATCTCGCCAAGCAAACGCGCCTGGTCGAGCAGGCCGCGAGGGCCGGGGCGCAGATCATCTGCACGCAGGAGATGTTCCGCTCGCAGTATTTCTGCCAAGTGGAAGACCACCGCTTTTTCAAAGTCGCCGAGACGATTCCCGGGCCCAGCACGGATGCGTTCACGAAGCTGGCGAAAAAGCACAAGGTCGTCATCATCGCCTCGCTCTTCGAGAAGCGCGCCCACGGCCTGTACCACAACACCGCCGTCGTGATCGACGCCGACGGGTCGATCCTGGGGATCTACCGCAAGATGCACATCCCCGACGACCCGCTGTTCTACGAGAAGTTCTACTTCACGCCCGGCGATACCGGCTT
>JBKJRK010000403.1:0-4939 GCA_046593135.1 Tepidisphaeraceae bacterium
GGACCCGACGTTTCAGGCCAGCTACAACAAGGAAACTGGCGAAACGATCATCGCCGGCATGGGCGAGCTTCACTTGGAAATCATCAAGCTCCGCTTGACGCGCGACTACAAGGTGGACGTGGTCGTCGGCAAGCCCAAGGTCAGCTACCGCGAAGCGATTACCGGAAAAGCCAAGGACGTCCGAGGCGTCCACAAGAAGCAGTCTGGCGGTCGCGGCCAGTTTGGCGACTGCTGGATCAACGTCGAGCCCTTTGACGGCATCGATCCCGCGACGGGCAAGCTGCACGAGCCCGAAGTGCTCAAGAAGTTGCACTGGGAAGACGGCGTCGCATTCGAGAACAAAATCGTTGGCGGCACGATTCCGAAGGAATTCATCCCGTCAGTCGAGTACGGCGTCCGCACGACCTGCAAGACCGGGGTGCTGGCCGGGTTCCCGCTGATCAATTTGAAGGTCACGTTGACCGACGGCAGTTATCACGACGTCGACTCGAGCCAGATCGCGTTCGAGCTGGCCGGCCGGCTCGCGATTATCGACGCGGCGAAGCAGGCCGGGCTTTCACTGCTCGAGCCGATCATGAAGCTTGTCGTCACGACGCCGAAGGAGTTTGTCGGTAACGTCACCGGCGACCTCAACCGCCGTCGCGGCATGATTCTCGACAGCAACGAGCGGGCGAATACGGTTATCGTCGAAGCCGAAGTGCCGCTCAGCGAAATGTTCGGCTACACGACCGAACTCCGCTCCATGTCCACCGGCCGCGCCGCGGCCGCGATGGAGCCGCTGAAGTACGCCTTGGTCCCGACCAACGTGAAGAACGCGATTCTGGAAGAGCTCGGGTAAGCCGATTGGGCCGAATTGGGAACCTCATCGCGGGGGCACGGTGAGCCGTGCCCCCGCATTTGTGTTGTTTGTTCGAGAATTGCCGCCCGGCGGACGGAGGGGTACGCTGTGAGCATGGCCGCACTTCCCAAGGTTAAGAAGCGATACACGCCTGCCGAGTATTACGCGCTCGAACGCGACGCGGCGTACAAGAGCGACTACTACGACGGCGAAATCTTCGACATGTCGGGTGGGACTTCGACGCACAGTCTGATCACCGCGAATATCGTCGGTGAATTGCACCACAGGTTAAAAGGCAAGCCGTGCGCCGTCTACGAATCGAACATGCGGCTGAAAGTCAGCGCAACCGGCCTGCGCACGTATCCGGACGTCAATGTGTATTGCCACGACCTTCAATTTGACCCCGAAGACCCTAACCAGACCACAGCCCTGAACCCGACGATGGTGTTTGAAGTGGCGTCGCCTTCGACCGAGGCGTACGACCGCAGCTTTAAGGCCGAGCACTACCGCCGGGTGGTATCGCTTAAGGCGTACGCCTTTATTGCTCAGGATCGGGCGCATGTAGAGGTCTATCACCGCCAGCCGGGTGGGAACTGGCTTTTGAGCGAGGCGTCGGGCCTCGGCGCGACAATTCGTCTAGACGCGATTGGCATCGAATTGCCGCTGGCAGACGTTTACGCCCGAGTCCAGTTACCGGCCTCGGTCCCGCCGCCCCTGCGCCCTAACGGAAGCTGAGGGGCGAATTCGCTCACGTCGGCTTGACACGGCAGTAAAAGTAACTACATTCTCCCCTCCCACTGACGGGAACGTTGTAGACGTTTCCCCCGCGGGAGGATCAGGAAACAGGACGATATGACTGGTGATCGGATTCGAATTCGGATGGAAGCGTATGACCACCGGGCGCTTGACGCGTCGGCGAAGGAAATCGTCGACCACGCCAAGCGGACCAATGCCCGCGTGTGCGGTCCCATCCCCATTCCGACCCGCATCGAGCGCTACACCGTGCTCCGCAGCCCGCATATTGACAAGAAGTCTCGCGAGCAGTTCGAGATGCGCACGCACAAACGCGTGATCGACATCTTCGAGCCGACCGCCCGCACCGTCGAAGCCCTCAACCGCCTCGTCGTGCCGGCCGGTGTATTCGTGAAGATCAAGGCCTAGTTCCTTTACCGTGTACAAATACGCCCCTGCGAGTAAGGGGCGTTTTGATTGCCGGACCGTGGGGTTCATCCAAGAACCCGCCCCCTTTTCGGATGAATCCGAAGGGCACGCGTCGCCGGTCGTTTTTTGTCGTTACGGACGTCCTTGGGCCAAAACCCGGGACCTACCGGAGAGGTATGAGTCGGGGCTTTTGAAATCTGAAATCTCAAAGTTGAGATTTCAGATTTCGGAATGGCCCAAACTCCTCTACCTGAGACCATGACACCAGCATTGCTTGGTAAGAAAATTGGAATGACCCGCGTGTACGACGAGAAGGGCTCGATCGTGCCCGTGACCGTCGTGCAGGCCGGGCCGTGCAACGTCACGCAGGTGAAGACGACTGAGACCGACGGCTACAATGCCGTGCAGCTCGGGTTCGGCGACATCAAGGCGAAGTTCAGCACCTTCCCGCTCATCGGCCATACCGCCAAGGCTGGCGTCGGCCCGCGGAAGCACTTCCGCGAGATTAACCTGAAAAATCCGACCGAAAAGACGGCCGGCGACGTCGTCGACGTGACGATCTTCGACGGCGTTCAGTTCGTCGATGTCATCGGCACCAGCAAGGGCAAGGGCTTTGCCGGCGTCATGAAGCGCCACCACTTCGGTGGCCAGTGCGCTTCCCACGGCACCGAGCGGAAGCACCGTTCGCCCGGCTCGATCGCACCCCGCGCGACCAACCGCGGCAACAGCGGTAAACCCAAAAAGGGCGTCCGCATGGCCGGTCGTATGGGCACGGATACCGTCACGACGCGAAACCATCCGCTCGTGAAGCTGGATAAAGACAATAACCTGCTGCTCATCAAAGGAGCCCTCCCCGGACCAAACGGCGGGCTCCTTTTTGTGCGCAAGTCCTTGACGGCGAAAGTGAAAGTCGAGAAGTGATGGTGGATCGTTGAATGTTGATTGTTGAAGGCGCTTTGCCTTCGGCAACAACCTCAACAATCAACTCTCAACAATCAACGAGCAAGACAATGATTGAAGTTCCGATTTACAACCAGGCCGGCACGAAGGTCGATACTTTCCAGCTCGATCCCGAAAAGCTCGGCGGCGAAGTCCGCGTCAACTTGCTCAAGCAGGCCGTGACGATGTACCACGCCAACCAGCGGCAGGGCACCGTCCAGACGCAGGCCCGCGGCGAAGTCGCCGGCTCGACCCGGAAAATGTTCCGCCAGAAGGGCACCGGCAACGCCCGCACCGGCGGCATCCGCAACCCGATTAAAAAGGGCGGCGGTCACGCCAAGCAGAAGCGTCCCAAGGACTGGCGCCAGGCCCTGCCGAAGAAGGCCAAGCGCCTGGCCCGCAACAGCGCCCTGCTCACGAAGTTTCAGAGCGGCGACGTCCGGGTGGTCGACGCGATCTCGCTCGACGGCATCAAGACCAAGCCGGTCGCCGCGATGTTCAAGGCCCTCGGCATCGACCGCAGCGTGCTGCTGGCCCTGCCGGGACGCGACGAGAACCTCGAAAAGTCGGCCCGCAACATCGACCGGACCACGCTCACCACGATCGAGCAGCTCAACGCCTGGGAAATTCTGAAATACCGTACTTTGCTCGTGACGAAGGCTGGCTTGGAGAAGATTTTGGCTTGATGAGAAAAGTCAGTAGTCCGTAGTCAGTGGTCCGTAGCTTAAAAGGCCGGACACCCAGCTACGGACTACGGACCACTGACTACGGACTAACGAACATGGACAACACGAACGTCATCATCAAGCCGCTGATCACGGAAAAGAGCACGCACCAGCAGGCCACTCGCAACGCCTACGCGTTCCAAGTGCACGCCTCGGCGAGCAAGCCGCAGATCAAGGCGGCTGTCGAGAAAATTTACGAAGTGAAGGTCGTCGACGTCCGAACCATGAACCGCAAGGGCAAGCCCCGGCGGGGCAAGTTCAAGATGACGACCCGCTCGGACTGGAAGCGGGCTGTCGTGGTGCTCGACGAGAACTCGCGGATTGAGTTGTTCTAAGGAGTAACCAGCCTGTAACCAGGAGTCATCGCTTCATCGCTCGACTGCTTGCTACGGACCACGGACTACGGACTACTGAAATGCCAATTAAATTCTACAACCCGACTTCCGCCGGCCGACGCGCGGGCTCGGTCGTGGACTACAAAGCGGTCCTGACCAAGTTTGAACCCGAAAAGTCGCTCACCGTCGGCAAGCGCCGCGCCAGCGGCCGCAACCACCACGGCGTGATTACCGCCAAGCATCGCGGCGGCGGCAACAAGAAGCTGTACCGCATCATCGACTTCAAGCGGCTGAAGGACGAAGTCTCCGCCAAGGTCGAAGCGATCGAGTACGACCCCAACCGGTCCTGCTTCATCGCCCTGGTCAAGTACGAAGACGGCGAAAAAGCTTACATCCTCGCCCCCAACGGGCTTAAGGTCGGCACTACGATCCAAAGCGGCCCCAATGCCGAGCCGGAAGTGGGCAACTGCCTTCCGCTGCTCAACATCCCGAGCGGTCTGGAGGTTCACAACATCGAGCTGAACCCCGGTCAAGGCGGCAAGTTCGTTCGCTCCGCCGGCGGGGTCGCCCGCTTGGGCGCGAAAGAGGGCGACTGGTCGGTCATCATTCTCCCGTCCGGCGAAATGCGTCGAATCCGCAGCGCCTGTCGCGCGACGATCGGCCAACTCAGCAACCTCGACTACATCAACGTGAGCATCGGCAAGGCCGGCCGCAACCGCCACCGCGGCATCCGCCCCAAGACCCGGGCCAAGGCGAAGAACCCGATCGACCATCCGCTGGGCGGCGGCGAAGGCCGCAGCAACGGCGGACGCCACCCGGTGAGCAAGACCGGCGTGCCGGCCAAGGGCGGCATCACCCGCAGCCCGAAGAAGAACAGCGAGAAGCTGATCCTCCGCCGCCGCAAGTTCGGGCCGTTCCAGCAGCGCCCGCAGACCGTGAAC
>JBKJRK010000413.1:0-2815 GCA_046593135.1 Tepidisphaeraceae bacterium
GATGCTCTTTAGCAAACGCGATCCCGCCGTACGCAGCGGCCGCCGCGACTGCGATCGCAAATCCGCTTAGGGCCGCATCGACCAATCGCCCGGCGGCGATGACGCCGGCGTAGGGCTTTAAGGAATTACGCATGTAAACCGTTCGGACCCCTCCGCCATCCTGCCCGCGAATGGCGATGGTGTTTGCACTCCACCGGCTCCATTCGCTGCCGATCTGTTCGACGACAAACAGGTACGGGAGAACGATCAGCACTAAACTGCCGAGCAAGGGCAGCCGGTAGAGCCGTAGATCCTTTCGGAGTAGCGAGAGCATTTTCATACCGCCACCTTGAGGGGTGTCTGTTCCCGTCGGCCGCGAACGAAGTCTTTGAAGACGTCGTCTAGCGTGACGTCCTGAATGTCGAGATGTTCGATGCGGTTGCGGGAGCGGAGAAACTCGACGCGCTCTGGTGTGAAATCTCGAATCGTCAGCAGCCATTCCCGGCCGCTTACCTGCTGCCAGACCGTGCCCGGCGGAGATTCGGTGGGCTTGGCGTCGTCGTGAAGCACGGCGCGCAGCCGTTTGGTCGTTTCCAACAGTTCATCGATCGGGCTGTGCAGGAGCAGTTTCCCTTCGTGCATCAGAGCCACCTCGTCGGCGACACGCGTGACGTCGGCGAGAGAATGCGAGGAAAAAAGCACCGTCTGCCCGCTCTCGCCCGACACCCGCAGCACGCCTTCGAGAAACTGCTCGCGGGCCAGCGGGTCCAGGCCGCTCGTCGGCTCGTCGAGGATGAGAACTTCGGGGTCGTGGCCGACGGCGAGAAGGAGCGAAACTTTCGCGGCGTTGCCCTTGGAGAGGTGCTTGACGCGCTTGTCGGGGTCGAGGTCCATCAGCCGCATGAGATCGGCGACACGCCGGTCGTTGTAAGACGGGTACATCGCCCGGCAAAACGCGACGGCTTCGCGGACGCGCATCCACGGGTAGACAGTCGGCCGGTCCGGCACGTAACCGACGAGCGGCTTGAGCCGGTCGCGCTCGCGCGGGACTTCGCAGCCGGCGACGTGTACCGACCCCGAAGACGGCGCGAGCAAGCCGACCATCATGCGAATGGCGGTCGTCTTGCCTGCGCCGTTCAACCCGACGAATCCGAGTGTCCGCCCCTTGGCCACTCGGAGGGTGAGGTTGGCAACGGCGTTCTGCGAGCCGAACCGGCGCGTGAGACTTTGGGCGTGGATGGCCCACTCGGACTGGCCCTGCGGGGGATGCTTGGGACGCGTGACGTCCGCGATCTCGGTGCTCGTCATGGATCGTTCCTCCGAGTGGCGGCATGAGTGGCCGATTCGTCCCACGCCTCGCGGTACGTGCGGTCAACGGCGGCCCGGCTCATCCCGGCCGCCGTGCCCAGGGCAATCCCTTGACGGAAAGCGGCGCGGACCGAATCCCCCGACCCGTTCCGCGCCGCGGCCGTCGCGTCAGCCGCGACGGCCATGCCGGTGCCTTTGCGGGTTTCGATCAGCCCTTCACGTTCGAGGATTTCGTACGCGCGCTGCACGGTGTTGGGATTCACGACAAGGTTTAGCGCCTGGGCGCGAACGGACGGGATCAAGTCCCCCGGCCGATACACCCCCGCCGCCACCGCCGCGCGGATGCCGTCGGCGATCTGCTGGAATACGGGAACGGGACTGGAGGGTTCGATTCGCATCGTGTACTAGTGTTATAGTACACCACTCGCCCGGCAAGGTCAAGAGATTCTTTTCGCAGAATCTCGTTACGCCGCGACGCGGAGCGGAGCGCTTTTGCGTCACCCGGAAAGCGCTACGCTCCGCGTCGCGGCGTAACGAATTCAGAAATTACACCGCTTGCGGCTGGGACTTGCTGCGGTTCTCGGCATAAGCCATTGCCGCTTTGACGAATCCAAGAAACAGCGGCTGCGGGCGGAGCGGTCGGCTCGTGAGCTCGGGGTGGGCCTGCGTGCCGACGAAGTACGGGTGTACTTCCGTGGGCAGCTCCAGCACCTGCATGATCGGTTGGCTCGGGTGCTTGCCGCTGAAGACCAGGCCGTGCTTTTCGAGGGTGGGGATGAACTTCGGGTCGACTTCAAAGCGGTGGCGGAAGCGCAGGCGGATGCGGGTCTGCTTGTCGAACAGTTGCCAGGCGACGGTGCCCGGCTTGAGCTCCACTTCCTTCCCGCCGAGCCGCATGTTGCCGCCGAGGCCTTCGATTTTCTTTTGTTCGGGGAGGATGTCGATGACGCAGTTGGTGCAGTTGGGTTCGAATTCACTGCTGCTGGCGTCGGGAATTCCGCAGACGTTGCGGGCGAACTCGATGACCGCCATCTGAAACCCGAGGCACAGCCCGAGGTACGGGACCTTGTTCTCGCGGGCAAAGCGGATGCAGTCGATCTTGCCTTCGGTGCCGCGCACGCCGAACCCGCCGGGCACGATGATGCCGTGACACCCTTCGAGGCGGCGTTCGACATTCTCGGCGTCGACGTTACTGGTGTCGATCCACTTGAAGTTGACGTTGACCCCCAGGTGCACGCCGCAGTGCTCGCCGGCCTTGATGATGCTGGCGTAGGCGTCGCGGAGGGCAACGTACTTGCCTGTGACGGCGATCGTCACTTCCTTCTGGGCCTTGCCGATGCGGTCGACAAACCACTGCCAGTTTTTGCGCGCCTTGTCCTCCGCGCGCTGGTCCACGCGGTGGTGGAGGTCGAGCAACGTGAGTACTTCGCGGTCCATGCCGGCGCTGCGCAGGGCGTCTGGGATAAGGTAGATGCTCTCGACGTCGTGCATGCTCACGACGCGGCGCATCGGCACGTTGGTGTACATC
>JBKJRK010000445.1:0-2978 GCA_046593135.1 Tepidisphaeraceae bacterium
TCGCCGATTCGGTGGTCGGCCGGTTCGTCAACCCGGCGTTTGACGGCGCGACGCAGGCCAGGGGTTTACTCGACGTTACCGTGGTGAGTTGCCACGGCTTGGCACTCGACAAGGCGATGCAGTCGCCGGCCCCCGCTGAATCGGGGCGGATCGAGTTACGCTGGTCGCTCACCGAACTGTTCCTCGGCCAGCCGGACCTCGTCGCGTTCGTGTCGCGTATCAAGCCGAATGCCCTGAACGAGAACGGCTTCGCCGGGAGCATTCGCGACGGGCACGTCGTTGTCGAAGGCGGGAAGGTTCAGAACTCGATGGCCTTCAGCATGGACAAAGTTACGCTGGGCTTTGAAGGCGGAATCGGCTTGATTGACAATCAACTGCTCGGCTTCAATGTAAACCTGCCAAGGTCTTTGTTCGCGGCGATCGACGACAACTTTGCCCGGCACGTGCCCGCGGAAGGGTATCGGGTCGCACTGAAGGGAACGACTGACAATTGGTTGAACGGCGCGACGCAGGCGCTCGGTCCGATCATCGCCGACCTCGGCGTGCGGGCCGGGTTGGGCAGCGTTCTAGACAAGGCGCTCGGCGGAAAGAAGCGTGACGGCGGCGGATCGGAAGCCCCTGACGATTCGGCGGCCCCGTCCAAGCCTGAAGACTTATTGGGAGGCCTTCTCGATTCCGCGCTCGGCGGAAACCGTGAAACCGACGCCGAGAAGGACGCCCGCCGGCAGCGCGTCCGCGAAGAACGCACCCGCAAAGCCGCCGAGAATCCGGGCGCCGCGACGGCGGAGGAACCGAAGCTGTCGAAGAAGGAAAAGGAGCGGCTGAAAAAGGAAGAAAAGCGAAAAGAAAAGGAGCAGCAAAAGGCCGAACCGCAAAACCCGCAGTAGCCGGCGTGTCATACGGACCGGGATTAATCTGTGCGAGTCACGTCTCTCGCTTGCTTACGACGACTTCAGTGTGATTTTCCCGACCTTATACCGATGCTGTCCGTCGTCATTCGGCAACGGCAAAGCGATACGCGGCGTGCCGTCACGCTGGCCGATGGAGACGAACAGGTCATATTCGCCGGGCTGAATGACCGGGGCGATGGCTCCGGTGGTGAACTCGGCGCCGCGAGGCTTTGTCGGGATCTGATCTTTCGGTCCGACTTCAAGCGACCGCACATCCAGCCCTTCATCAACCAGAACCGAGACGATCCCGCCCTTGTCGTCCTTCAACGTCAGCGCCGCGAAACCGCCGGGCAGGCACGGCGCGACGCCGGCGTTCGCCCATACGCTGTTGACGGTGAACGCCGCGCCAATCACGACTTCCTTTGGCCACGCGAACTCGCGCAGTTGGAGGCGGTACCCGATCCGCTTGTTGATCTCGTCGATCGTTTTCCGGTTCATCTCGAGGAACTCACGCGGCCACCAGTGAATGGAGAGGTAGCTCGCGTGGTACTCCTCCACCGCTTGAAGCAGGCGGTCGCCGTCCCACGCTTGGCGGATTTGTGACTCGCCCATGTGGTCATGTTCAAGGGTCACCGGAAGCTTCGGCCAGAAGGCCTGGGCCATCTCGGCATGATGCCAATGCTGCGGCGGGGGCCAGATCAGGATGCTGTCGTCGCGCAACGCCACGTTGTTCGCCAAGGCGTAATCGGTTTCGGGAAAGTGCGTCCCCGGCTTGTCGTGGCCGGCGATGTCGTCGCTGATGATGAGCTGCGTGCGCGGGAACGCCTTCACGTGAAGGTCGATGTGCTTGCGGATGATCTCCTGCGCCTCGTCGGGCGGGACTTGACTGCTGGCGTGGGTGTGGCCTTCTCCCCACAGACCGAACGAACCGATGTCGATGAACGCCACGTTAGGATTGCCGTCGTAGCGTGCTGCGAACGCCTTGAGGAACTGTTCGAGCTTGGCGAGGAAGATCGGGTCGCGGAAATCCGGGTCCCAGAGCGGCCCGTCCGGCTTGCGCCCGAGCCCGCCGATCCAGTACGAATAGCCTTTCGCGCCCGCCTGTTCGACCCACTGTGGCGTGGCGTAGCGGATCATGCTCTCTGAGCACGTCACGCGAAGCGCTACTTTCTTGCCCTTGGCGATCCACCGCTGGGCCGGCGTATCCAGCAATGCCCAGTTGAATTTCCCCTCCGCGGGTTCCAGCATCGACCACGGCACGCGCATGTACACCGTCGAGACGCCGGGGAAATCGTCCACCGTGTCGGAGGGCCCCAGCTTCGAGCCGTAATTACTGGTATAATCGGAATAGAAGTACAGCACCCACCCCATCCCCGGATTAACCAAGGCCCGCCCGTCATCGACCGGCTGCACGGTTACATAGCCGTCTGCGGCGACTCCTGCCCGGGCGGATTCGGCCAGTAGCGTGAATAAAACCAGACCAGTGATGAGCAAACGGGGCATCGCTTCCTTGTTTATCAGGCTTGGGCACACGGGCGGAACTACTCCGTCCGGTCTAACCCGATGTACCGCCAAATTTGCGGGGCGTTTGCCACGGGGTGACTCGGCGTGTACCTTTTCGGACCTCGCGCGCCAGGCTCGGTTGGCCTGGGTCTGCCCGCGTATCTATTGAATCCTCGATCGAAAGCCAGTTCGAACCATCCAGAAGGAGCCAGCGTGCCCCCCGAATTCCGCCGCAGCACCCACCTGTTCACGAGCGAATCCGTGACCATGGGTCACCCGGACAAGATTTCCGACCAAATCAGCGACGCGATCCTCGATGCGATCCTCGCCGAGCAGGCGAAGGTAAAGCCGCAGAACCTCGCGGCGACGCGGGTAGCGGTTGAGACACTGTGCACGACGGGGCAGGTGGTCATCGCCGGGGAAGTCCGCACCGACGCCTACGTCGACGCCGCCGAAATCGCCCGCGCGACGATCCGCGAAATCGGCTACACCGACCCCGGCCTGTGCTTCGATTCCAACTGCGGCGTGTTGAGCGCGATTCACGCGCAATCGGCTGACATCGCCCGGGGCGTAGACAGTGCCGCC
>JBKJRK010000451.1:0-2602 GCA_046593135.1 Tepidisphaeraceae bacterium
CGGCCAAGTCGGCCGGTTCCTGAGGGTGTGGGTCCGCGGCGCGGGCGGAGGCAGTGCGGCCGTCGGACGTATCGCTTGTCGCGCCGCTGGGCGGTACCAGGGCGCCGCAGAGTGGAAGTGTTACGGTGAACACCGACCCCATGCCTTCGCCCGCGCTGTCGGCGGCGACGGCGCCGCCGTGAAGTTCGACGATGTGTCGGACGATGGTCAAGCCGATGCCGAGACCGCCGTGCGATCGGGTGCTGCTGCTGTCGGCCTGGCGGAAGCGGTCAAAGACGTAGGGGAGAAATTTGGGGTCGATTCCGGCGCCGCTGTCGCCGACGCTGAGCCTGACGGAACGGCCGTCGATTTCCTCGAGCCTGACTTCGACGCGCCCGCCGGGCGTCGTGAACTTGGCCGCGTTGGACAGCAGGTTCCAGAAGACCTGCTGGAGCCGGTCGGGGTCTCCTGGGATGCTGATTTCGCCGGCGTCGAGGTGTGCGTCGAGCCTGATCTGGCGGGCTTCGAGAGTCGGGCGGACCGCATCGATCGCGGCGCTGACGACGGGGCCGAGCTTGACGGGCATCACGTTCACGCGGAGCTTGCCCGTCGTAATGCGCGAGACGTCGAGCAGGTCTTCGATCAGCTTCGTCTGGCTGCGGGCGTTGCGCTCGATGACTTCGAGGGCGTGCGCGACCTCGCCGTTGTCGTTGCCCGTCTCGCCGGCGCTCCCTTCCATCCGCAGGAGCTGGGTCCAGCCGAGGATCGCGTTGAGCGGCGTGCGGAGCTCGTGGCTGAGGGTGGCCAGGAATTCGTCCTTCAGCCGGTTGGCTTCACGTTCTTCGGCGTAGAGCGTGTTTTCGATGGCGATTGACGCCAGTTGTGCCAACTGCACCAGAATGGCTTCGTCGTCGTTGCTGAATTCGTCTTCGAGGCGGTCGGCCAGATAAATGACGCCGAGGCTGGAGCCGTCGCGTCCCGTGAGGGGCGTCGCGAGCATTCCGCCACCGATGGGGGGGATTTCTGCTCGGCTGACGACGTCCCAGTCGGGGTGGTCGCGGAGCTCGTCGGCGGTGAGGCGGGTCGCCGTGCGGCTCTGGGCGACGAGCGTGCCGGCGATGACGTCGAGGTGGAGCCGCCGGTCACGCCAGCTGGCGTATTTATCGGAGAAGCTCGTCACGCTGAGGGTTCGGAGCGGGCGTTGGGCGACGCGCGGGCTGAGCAGGAAGAGGGTGATCGCCTGGTGGGCGCCGACGATGTCGCGGGCGGTGTCGGTGATGACCTGAAGCATCTGCTCGATCGACAGCGCGCTGTTGATCGCGACCGAAGCCGCCGCGAGCTTCTGAAGCTGGGCCGCGCGCCGCCGGAGCGACTCGGCCTGCCGCTTCACCTGGTCGGTCTTGCCGAAGAGGTCGACGAAGACGGCGACCTTGGTGCGGAGCACGTCGGGGAGCACGGGGGCGAGGATGTAATCGACGGCTCCGAGCGAGTACCCGCGGGCCGCGTGCATCTCGTCGCCGAACGCGGTGATGAAGATAATGGGGACGTGCTGGCTGCTCCGCCGCTGGCGGATCATGCTCGCCGTCTCGAAGCCGTCCATACCGGGCATGTTGACGTCGAGCAGGATGACGGCGAAATCCCGTTCGAGGACGTGGCGCAGCGCCTCGCGCCCGGAAAAGGCGCGGACGATGTTCTGGTTCAAGTCTTCGAGAACCGCCTCCAAAGCCAAAAGCTTTTCTGGCCGGTCGTCGACGATCAGGATGCTTGCCTTGCCGTTGGTCATGCGATTGAATGCAGAATGATGAATGATGAATGCAGAATAAGGAAGGGGAGAAGATAATCCCCGTCTTTTATTCCGCATTCACGATTCTGCATTCATCATTTCCTCAACGATACAGCCAAACCCGCATCAGCGCCAGGAGCTGGTCGGTGTCGACGGGCTTCGAGATGTAGTCCGAAGCGCCGGCTTCGATGCAACGCTCGCGGTCGCCTTTCATGGCTTTGGCCGTGAGCGCGATGATCGGCAGCGAGCGGAACTTTGCCAGCTTTCGGATCGCACGCATCGTGTCGTAGCCGTCCATGTCTGGCATCATGATGTCCATCAGCACGATGTCGATGTCGGAATTCTGCTGGAGGATCTCGATGGCGCTGCGCCCCGTCTCGGCCGACAGGAGGCTCATCTTGTGCGGCTCGAGGAGGCTGGTCATGGCGAAGATGTTGCGGATGTCGTCGTCGACGATCAGCACCTTCTTGGCCGCCAGGACCGCGCCGGTGTCGTGAAGCTGCCGCAGCATGGCCTGGCGGTCTTCGGGCAACTCCGCGACGGGGCGGTGGAGGAACAGGGCGACTTCGTCCATCAGCCGTTCGGGCGAGCGCACGTCTTTCAACACCAGCGACTGGCCGAGCCGCTTGAGGTGCGTTTCTTCTTTTTTCGTCAGTTCCTGAGGCGAATACACCATCACCGGCACGTCGCGCATTGACGGCTCTTCGGCGAGGTCGTCGATGAGGTCGAAGCCCTTTTTGTCGGGCAGTTCCAACCCCGTGATGACCGCGTCAAAGACCCGGCCCGGCTCGCGAACCGCCGCGAGGGCTTCGGCGGCGGTGCCGACGGAGATAATCGACA
>JBKJRK010000345.1:0-2693 GCA_046593135.1 Tepidisphaeraceae bacterium
GTCTCGACCACCCGCATGAACCGCATCCTCTCGATCGACCTCGACAACCACGTCGCCCACGTCGAGGCCGGCGTGCGAAATGTGCAACTGAGCGACGCCGTGTCCCTGCTGCCCGGCGGAGCCGCCTGGCACTTCTCGCCCGACCCCTCCAGCCAGCGCGCCAGCACGCTCGGCGGCAACGCCGCCACCAACGCCGGCGGAATCCACGTGCTCAAGGATTTCGTCACGTCCAACCACGTCCTTGGCATGGAGGTGGTCCTCGCCGACGGAACAGTCCTGGAAACCGGCGGCAAAAACGGCTCCTACGAATCCGGCAACTTCGACCTGCCGGGCCTGATCTGCGGCTCCGAAGGAACGTTCGGCATCATCACCAGGCTGTGGGTCCGGCTAATTCCCAAGGCGACGAGCTATCGCACGATCGTCGCGATTTTTTCCAGCACCGCCGACGCCTGCAACACCGTCAGCGACGTCATCGCCGCCGGCATGCTTCCCGCGGCCATGGAGATGATGGACGGGTCGATGGTGAAAATCGTCGAAGACGCCTTCCACGTGGGGTTCCCGCGCGACGCGCAGGCGCTCGTGCTCACCGAGATCGACGGGATTGAACCGCTGCTGGACGGACAGATGCGCCTCATCGAGCAGATCAGCCGAAAGTACAACGCGACCAGCGTCCAGGGCACCGGCGACGCCGGGACGCGGGCGAAATTGTGGAAAGCGCGCAAGAGCGCGTTCGGCGCGATCGGACGCATCAGCCCGAGTTATTGCACGCAGGACGCGTGCGTGCCGCGCAGCATGCTCGCAAGCGTGTTAAAGCGGATCGACGAAATCGGCAAGGAATTCGGGCTTCAGATCACCAACGTTTTTCATGCCGGTGACGGAAACGTGCACCCGATTTTTCTTTACGACGAGCGCAACGAAGGCGAAGTGCAGAACATGCTGCACGCTGCGGAAAAGGTGCTGGAATACTGCATCGATGTTGGCGGAACCCTGACCGGCGAGCACGGCGTGGGCGTCGAGAAGATCGCGCTGATGCCCTACCTGTTCGACCGCCCGACGATGGAACAGTTCGCCCGGATTAAGCTCGCCTTTGACCCCGGAGAACGAATCAACGCCGGCAAGATGATTCCGAGCGACAAGGTGGAAGTCGCGCTGATGAAGCCGACGCGGCAGGTTCCGCAGTGAAGAAATCCGCTACTTCTTTTTCGCCGCTTCTTCAGGACTGAACATAAACCAGCGGACGAGCATCAAGGCGTGCATCTGGTGTTGCGTGACGTCGATTCGGAGGCGCGGGTCGCCTTCCGCGCCTACCACACCGCCGACGGCTTTCGGCGAACTAAACGTGTTGGGAATGGCGTCGCCGGCGAGGGGCGAGGCGATCTGCCATGTCGTCAGCTTTGACAGCCCCTTGTCGATGGCGTTGCCGATGTACTGCTGGTTCTTCGTGTCTTTCGTAAGGCGGGCGAGTTCCCAGGCCACGGCCAGGCCTTCGAATGCGTGGGCCGTATTGCCGCGGGCGTTGAGAAGGTTGCAGACGTCGATCATCCAGCGGGCCATGGCGATCGTCCGCCCCGCGTAGGGCTTCGTTTCCGGCCAGCCGGACGTGTAAAGCTCGTAGAACGCCATCGACCCCCACTGGTAGAAGCCCTGCGCTTCCACATTTTTCGGATTAGCGCGCAGGCCCGAGCGAATGTACCACCCGTACATGATTGCGCCGGACTCCAGCACGACTTCCCGCAGCTTTTCGTTCCCATCGATTTTGGCCGCCCGGGTGAGCGCGAGTAGCGCCTCGCCGTCCGAGTAAGGCGACGGCGCGCCCAGGGGCCGGCCGTCGGGGCAACTGTACGTCGACGCGAATCGCCCGTTGCCGAGCCGAAGCGACACCAGAAACGTTGTCGATTCACTCAGGTTCTTCTCGCACTCTGCGCGCACGGCCGGCGGAAGGTCGTAGTCGGCCTCGAGGAAGTCCAGCAGCGCGAGCACGTACAACGCCACGGTGTTCGTCGCACCTTCGCGCGCCTTGGGCTCGCATAGAAACCGGCCAGCCGCGGCGTTTGACTTGCTGTGGGCGTTGTGACGCCGAAGGCACTTCAAAACCGCGTCGGACGTCTCCGGTGTCGGTTTGCGGCGGTGGTAGGCCGCCAGCGCCCACAGCCCGCCAATCTCACGCACGGAGTTCCGCGTGCCGAGATCGACGCCGCGTACCGCGTCAATCTCGTAAATCAGGCTCCCGTCCGGCCGCTGGCAGTTCAGCAGGAATCGCAGGCCCAGCGCGAGCGACTGATCGATAGATTCCGGCGAGAGAGCCTGCGTCCACGTCGAAGTCGTAGGAGCGGCGCCGAACGAAACCCGGCCGGCGAACGAGGAACAGGCAAGCAGCGCAAGAAAGAGGGATCGGAATCGCATCGTCGCACCCCGAGCAAATCGCAGTTAAGGGAGCGACGTGAAAAATCGGCCCCAACGCGGCCGGTAGCTACGGTCAGGGTCCAGCGAGATCACCACCGCCGACGCCCGGCCGACGATCTGGCTGCGCGGAACGAAGCCCCAGTAGCGTGAGTCGTTGCTGTTGTCCCGGTTGTCGCCCATCATGAAAAACTGGCCTTTGGGAACGACAACGGGCTCAAAGTCGGGCCGGCCGGCGGCGAAAGGGATGGTCATCACCGGGTGCGACATCCCCCCCACCTGCTCCCGCGAAA
>JBKJRK010000137.1:0-5275 GCA_046593135.1 Tepidisphaeraceae bacterium
GGCGATCTTGAGGTCGTCCAGCCCGACATCGCCGCCAAACAGCCCGACGCTCGCGCTATCGAGCTCGGTCTTGAGCTTCATCTGCTCGCTGCCCTGCGTCTCGACGGCGTACTTCACGATCGAGTTGATCTTGAAGTAAACGATCGCTCCGGCGGCGATGACCAGCAACAGCACCGCGAGCACGCCCCACTTGATGACTCTTTTCATAACGAGCCTCCGTTCTTATCCAATTGTTGTGTAGCCCACTCCGCTTGGCAACGGGTGGTTTGGCCGAATCGGAAAGTTTGACACGGCGGGAGCGGCGTGACACGATTCAGGCACACGAGTTCCCGCCCGGGCGGGGAATTGATCGCAGAGAGGAAGCCGGCGGATGCTGTTGACTAAACACGAGGGCGAGACGTTTCAGAACCAGACCGTCTACATCAGCGGCCAAGCGTTCGTCCGCTGCAACTTTGTCGCCTGCACGCTGGTGTTGCGCGAGTCGGTTTATTACATGGAAGGCTGCTCGTTCGACCGGTGCAACTGGCACCTCGACTGCATCCTGCCGTGGGGAAGTCCCGAGGCCCTGAACGCCGTGCAGGTCATCATGAACCTCGTGCGCCAGGGCCAGGAAAATTTGCCCGCCGCCGACGGCGCCGGAGAAGCCGCGGCCGTCGACCCGGCGACGACGCCCTCGCCGTTTGCCTAACACGGCTCATCCACTTCCATCTCATCGCAGAGCGGCTCGCTCGCGTGCCGTACATAGCCGTACGGGCAGTGCCGGCACCCGGATCGACAACAAGTCCCGCGCGCGAGCAGGTACGCCTCCGTAAAGGCGAAAAGCCCGTCGGCATCAAGGTAATAATCCCGTCCTTCGACCAGCGGCGTGTCCACGCGGGCATACTACGCCATTTCATGCCGATTGATTCTCAAGCGCCGAGGCTTACCACCCGATAACAGTGGTGGAGACTGTGTTATGCCCGTCCAATTAATCTGCCCTAATCTCCGTTGTCGCAAGTTCCTGTCAGTGCCGGAGGAAGTTCGCGGCAAGCTGGTCAAGTGCCAGCATTGCCAGACGGCTTTCCGCGTCCCCGAGCCTCATAAGAAAGAGGCGGTCGGCGCGCGCTCATGAAGTAGACGGTTCACTACTCCGTCGCCGACTGAAAGTCCGTCACTTCAGGACGTCATTGAGAAGCCCGGCGCTCCGCGCCGTCGCCGATTGATGTACGGGCGTGATCGCAACACTCGTTAGCAACGCATCCCTCGATAGAACCGTATCCCGCATTGTCGTATAGTTCGCCCCATGAGTGACTCGCGCAACGCGTCGCCAACCGTGGCCGACGTCCCGCTGACCTCGTCTGTACCCTCCCCGTCTTCTCAACTGGTTCGTCTTGGCGGCTTCTTCGGTATTGTCGGATGTGTTCTGGGCCTTTGCCTGCTGATGGCCGGTTGCGGCGGATTTGGGAAAGGATTGGCCCTTTCGCCGGTCGCGGCGGGTCTCGGGTTTGTGGGGCTCCTGCTTGTCCTTGTCGGCGGCTTGACTCGGCATCGTCGGATTGGCGAAGATACACACGTTCTGCAGGCCGCGTTCGCCTGCGTCATGTCAACCCTTGGCGGTGTGCTTGAGATGGCCGTCTGGATGAACTGGCACATCTTCAAGTAGTGCGTCAAACAATTTGGACGCGGCTCGGCGGTTGAGGTTACCGTTTTAATCGGCAATTCATGGGACCCAACGACGAACTGCCCTCATTGGCATCCGCCCTCGAATGGCTGGAGCGCCAATCAAATTCTTGCCGATCAAAACGTTGAACCAACGCCGCGCGCGCACGCGGAAGTGAGGACATGCCCGAACGAATTATCGACCTGTCGCAGGAAGTCTCAAAATTGGCCGGCCGGAGTGTGGAGGAGATCCTCCAGATTACGGGCACGACCAAGATCTTGGCGATGAACGCCTTGATCGAGGCCGCGCGCGCCGGGGAAGCGGGCAAGGGGTTTGCCGTTGTCGCGGAGGAAGTAGGGCACGTTTCGACGCGTATTCGCGAGGTGGCCAACTCGCTGCACGAGCAGTTAGCCAGCCGGGTGGCGGAGATCGACCGTCTCGGCAAGTCGCTCGTCGCCAGCATTCGTGGCACGCGACTGACCGACCTCGCACTCAACATGATCGAGATCATCGACCGCAACCTTTACGAGCGGTCGTGCGACGTGCGGTGGTGGGCGACCGACTCGGCCGTGGTCGATTGCGCGACCCAGCGCACCGCGGACAAGGCCGACTATTGCTCCAAGCGGCTCGGCGTCATCCTCGACGCGTATACGGTGTACCTCGACATCTGGGTTTGCGACCTCAAAGGCGCCGTGCTCGCCAGCGGCAGGGCGGGGAAGTTTCCGGCGGTGCGGGGGCGATCTGCGGCACAAGAAGAATGGTTCCGCCAAGCCTTGGCGACACAGGACGGGACGGAATTTGCGGTCAGTGACGTCTCACTCTGCGCGCCGCTCGCAAACCGCTCCGTCGCGACCTACGCCGCCACCATCCGGGAAGGCGGTGAGACGCAAGCGAAGCCGGTCGGGGTGCTCGGCATCTTCTTCGACTGGCAGGCGCAATCGCAGGCGGTCGTCGACGGCGTTCGGCTCTCGCCGGAAGAAAAAGGCCACACGCGCTGCCTGATCGTCGACGCCCGACACCGGGTGATCGCCGCCTCGGACCGAAAAGGCCTGCTGGCCGAGACGTTTCCGCTCCAGACCAAAGAGCAAACCTGTGGCAATTACACCGCGGCCGACGGCACCCTCGTCGGCTTCGCGCTGACGCCGGGGTATGAGACGTACAAGGGGTTAGGCTGGTACGGGGTCATCACCCAATTACCGACGAAGCGGTAGGCGTGCAGCTTGCAGCGAAGTGTTCGCGCGACGGTTGCCGGGCTTGTGGGCTCCAGCATGTTCGTCTCGGGCGTAGCGACATCTCTGATCGCCGCTTGCGGTTTCGCAGACCGAAAAGTACGCGTCGGTCTGCGAAACCGCCAGCGGCCGGTCGGCCCGACTGGCGGACGGTGGCTCCTCTCGCTACGGCGGCGGTGAACTTGCGCGATACAGTTCGATGCGCTTCGAGCGATGTCGATTACCGCGCAGGGTGTTCCTTCAGATCCTCTCGCACTTCCTGAATCGCCAGCACGATATAGGCGGTCACCAAGTCTGGATTATCTTCCATCCAACGCTTTTCCCCGACCCAGCTTCCGTCTTGCTTTTGCAAATTGGCAAGTTTGTTGACCAACTCGACGCGCCAGTCGTGCTGCACGCCGGCGGCATCGGTGATGATCGGCTCGTCATAGGCATTAAGGGCCTTGGCCATCGTGTGGTAGTAGTAGTACAGGCCTGAGCGGGCGGCGTCGGGGCCGCCGAGTTTCATGCCGGGGTTTTCGTCGAGCGTCCAGTTTTTGCGGATCCAGGCCCATGCGGCTTTTACGCGCGGGTCGTCTTTCCGAACGCCGGCGTAGATCATGGATTTGAGGCCGGCGTAGGTCATCGAGCCGTAGCTGCGGAGCATGCGCCGGCCGTCGGGGGCCTGGTATTCGCCGGCAAAGCTTTCGCCGCGGCGGTCGTTGCCGGGGCCGTAGACGAAACCGCCATCGTCGCCGGCCCATTCGGCGGGGTTGGTCTCTGAATTATTCTGTGTCCGCGTGACGAACTTGAGCGCGTTCTGAAAGGCGGGGTCGCTTTCTTTCAGACCGGCTTCTTTTAAGGCTTCGATCGTGAGCTGTGCATTCGAGAGGTCCGGGCGTGCCGGTCCTCTCGAGAGCCCGCCGTAACCCCACCCGCCGTAGAATACGTCGTTTTCGTCTTTAACGGTCGGACGTTTGGCGGCGTCGGGGTGTTCAAACTTCGACTTGTCGGTCCACTGCAACCCTTTGAGATACGAGACGGCCTTTTCGATGCGATCCTTGAAGGCCGGGTTGTCGGCGGCGGCGAGGGCGCTGAGGGCGATCGCGGTGTTGTAGTTGGCGAGGGTGTCCTTGTAGATGCCGCCGTCACTGACCTGATAGCTCAGCAGCTTATCGAACCCGCGCTTTACGAAATCGGTGTTGGCGTCGTACGCCTCTTCTTGCACGAATGCTTTGAGAACGATCGCCGTCATCGCCGGCGGCTGTTTGTCATTTTGCCAGGAGCCGTCGGGCTGCTGCCGGCTTTTGAGAAACGCCAGCCCGTTGTCGATCAGGTCCTGCGCCTGCTGTGCCGTGTTCGCTTTCAGCCCGGCGTCCACCGAGCGATTCGCTTCAGCCTTCGCGTCGGCGAACGAGGTGAGCGGCAGTCCAAGAGGAAGCGCGACAGACGCCGCCGTGGAGGCAACAATAATGAGCGGATAACATTTCACGGCTCTCCTTGGGCTATCATCCGATAACCGGCGCTAGACCCACGCAATATCGAATGCTACGTCTGAAGCGCCGGCAAGGGAAAAGTTTGCACAGAGCCCGCAAAAATTTGCATTACCTTTGATTTGGCACGCCTGCGATAACATGCGCCGCTTTCCACCGCCGCGTAAGCCCATAAGATGCCCTGCGGCTGAAACTTCCCGGGAGTTGGCGCGTGTCTGACAGTAACGAGAACCCATTGCCGACCCCCGGCGGGCTGAAGCTGGCGGGGGGGCGCGTGCCGACCCGCGAAGAGCAGTTTGATGAAGCGGTCCGTGCCCATTCGAAGCGGCTGCTCGCGGTCGCCCGCGGCATTGTCGGCAACCGGGCATCGCCGGAGGACGTGGTGCAGCAGGCGCTGTTGAACCTGTATCAGCACCGCGCCCGGTACGACTGGCACGAAGCCGGTGGGTTGATGCGGCGGGCGGTTGTGAACGAGGCGCTCCGCATCCTCCGCACGCCGCGGATGAGCGTGGTGTCGGACGACGAGCCGAGCCGCAACAACGATACGCCCGCCGACGACCTCGTGGAGCGGGAGACCGTCGAGCGCGTTCGGGCGGCGATCGACCGGCTGCCGGAACACTTTCGCTCGGCACTGGTGTTGTGCGAGTACGAGCGGCTGCCGTATCAGGAGATCGCCGAGACGCTCGGCGCGAGCGTGCCGCAGGTGAAAACCTGGATTCATCGCGGACGACGCCAGTTGGCGGAGATGTTAAAGGGGTACATGGACGCACAGCCCAAAGGTTCGCTTCCCCGGGAGCGGGACGGCTAAGCCGCCGCGGGAGCAAGGCCCGCGATTGGCGGGTTGTTCGTGAGGGAAGGTCTGTCGAGATACTCATCGAGCAGGTCCAGATCTTGTTCCGATACGGCGTTCACGTCTACGTCTCCCTCGACAGACC
>JBKJRK010000250.1:0-4529 GCA_046593135.1 Tepidisphaeraceae bacterium
GAACGGGCACGGCGTGTCCAACAAAGCCGCGGCCCTGCGTCGCCACGCCACCCAACCAGGCGAAGCGTTGATGCTGGTCAGGCCGTAGGGGTGAGAATTGAAAGACCCTGGGCTTAGTGACGCCGGAAACCTGATCGAAGGCCGGGAAGACGCTCTTGCTGACGCGATTCGATTGTCGGCGGCTATTCCAGCGGCTTAATCATGATTTTGCGATACAACACCTTGCTCACGGGATCGTGAGCTTGGAGTGCAAATGTGCCGCTGCCGAGCTTGCGGCCGGGCTGGTCGGGCGTGCCTTTCCAGTCGGCGGGTTGAGTCCACTCCGTCGCGGGTTGGCCGTTGATCAAGACCTTGATGTCGCTGCCGTTGACGAGGATGTCGTAGGTGAACCACTCCTTGTCCTTGGCCGGCGAGTTGTTCATCACGTCTTTCACGTTGTATAGGCCGCCGGTCTTTTTGGGGTCGCCGTGCGTGTTGTTGACTTGGGCCTCGAACCCCTGCTGCGGCCAGCCGTCGGGTTGGAACTGGGTGTGGAAGTAGATGCCGGAGTTGCTCGTCGGCATGCACATCGCTTCGGCCTTGAAATGAAAATTCTTGAAATTGTGATTTGCGACCGGCCCGTCGTAAAACGCGTGGCCGCGGTTGCCGTTGACGACAAGGTTGCCGTCCTCGACCTTAAAGCTCTCCGGGCTTTCGTTGATCTTCCAGCCGTCGAGTGACTTGCCGTCGAATAGGTTGTAAAACCCGTCCTTGTCCGGCGTCGGCTTCGAGGGGTCGGCGGCGACAGCCACGGGCGCGGCGGGTTGGGCGGCTTGCGGGCCCGCGGCCGAAGGGCATGTGTCGCAGCGGGAATTTCGGCAGGCGGCCGGTAGCAGAAAAGCGGCACAGACGAGCAGCAAGGCAAATCGATTCACGTGCAGATCCTCCAAAGGGGTATTCGGACGCCGGGAATTATGACACCGCTCGGCAGGCAAAGGCAAGGGACGGGCGAGTGAGCGGTTGCAAGGGCAATCGCACGGATCATTTTGGAATGCCGGTTTTGGATTTTGGATGATGCAGAGGACGCCAACCGCTTTCCAATCCAAGATCAGCAATCCAAAACCAAATTGGTCTATAGAGGCGCACGATTCTGAAACACTCTGGGGCAAACTTGGCCCTCCGGGCCGCCGCTAACCGGCAACCCGGTGTTTCAGAATCGTGACCTCGTATTTAGGACGATGGGCCACGCGCGATCGTCCCGTCCGGACCGACGCCTCATGTCTGTTTGATGGCAAACAGGACGTCGTTGATCAACGTGTTGCCGAACATTTTGGTGCCGCTGCCCGTGCCGTTGTGGACGGCGTAGCCGCCGTTATGGCCGATCTTGTTGGACTGAATCGTGGTGGTGCTGGTTTGCACAAGGCGGATGCCGTCGCCGGTGTTGGGCACGGCTTTAACACCGTCGGAGCCCAGGCCGATGTAGTTGCCCTGGATGCGGTTGCCGCTGCCCTGGTAGATGCGGACGCCGTCGTGGTCGTTACCGCTGATGACGTTTCGCTCGGCGGAACTGGCGCCGCCGACGAGGTTGTTAGACGAGCCGTTGGAGATGTCGACGCCGCGCCAACTGTTGCCCAGGTCGTACTTGCCGGTGTAGTCGGTTCCGATGTAATTGCCCTGGATTTTGCAGTTGCTGCCGCTCGAGAGCCATAGGACGACGCCGGTGTACTTATTGCCGCTGATGACGTTGCGTGAGCCGGCCACGGAGCCGCCTACGGTGTTGTAAGGTTGAGAAATTTCGACGCCGTAGTTGAGGTTGCCGACCTTGGCGGTTCCGGCGGCGTTGGTGCCGACGTAGTTGCCGAGGACCGTGTTGTACTTCGCGCCGCTGCCGTTGATGACGATGCCGTTTTGGTTGTTTCCGCTGATCACATTCCGCGCGCCGCTGCTCGTGCCGCCGATGGTGTTGGAAGACGCTTGGTAAATGGCGACACCGCTGGCGCCGTTGGGGACGGCGGCGGTGCCCGAGGCGTTGGTTCCGACGTAGGACCCGAGCAGCTTATTGCCGCTCGCGGCCGAGGTGTAGAACTGGATGCCGGCTTGTACGTTGCCGGAAATGACGACCTTGTCGCTCGCGCCGGCGCCGCCGACGGTGTTGCCCGACGACTGAAGGATGATGCCCTTTTGCCTGTTGCCCGCGGCATACGTGCCGCCGGCGTCGGTGCCGACGTAACAGTTCTTGATCGTGTTCCCGCCCTTGCTCATGACGAGAATGCCATTTGCGCCGAAGCGGTTGACGACGAGCCCCTTGACGGTGCTGCCGCCGCCGACGAGCACGATACCGTTGCTGCCCGACCCCGCGCGGTCGCCGCGGATTTCGACGAGGGGTTTGCCGGCGTAGCCGCCTTGCGTGGTAGCGTCGAGCGTCGTCGCGTACTTGAGGTGGGGGAGGCCCGACGAGGGGGTGATCGTCTTTAAGCCCGAGCCGATTTTGAACTGGATCACGTCGGCGTCGCTGCTGATGTTCGCTTTGTTCATTGCGTCGCGAAGGGACCCGCCGCCGCCGTCGGCCGTGGTGGTCACGGCAAACGTTGCGAACAGCACGCGTTCTTCCATCATTTCAACAACAGGATTGGCGGCCGAGCCGAGGCGATCACTTTTTAACAACATGCGATTTACTTCCTGTGCTTTTCGGGGCAGAGAATGGTCCGACGCGTAGGACACGGCCGTCCGTTGCGCGGAATCTCTTGCCCGGAACTCCGGTTTGATTCAGCCGCCCGAGAAGACGACCACACCCGAATTGGCGCTTTATAACGTGCGGCCGGCACACGCGCCCGCCGCATGCCCTGCGGCGGGCCGTAACAAGGCCACAGGCCGCAGGACGGCGCGGCAAGATAGCCGGCGACGGCAGTCAAACAACCCGACATCACTAAAAAAATGAAAAAAAATTGATACGTCCGGCTCTGTCTCGACCCTCTGAGTCACCAGGCAACGAGTTTCGGCGCTCCGCTCGCGAGCTTGCTTTCCTGCGTAAGACCGGCTAATCTTCTCCGCCCCGCCGAACCGGTCGGGCGGCTTCGTTTGTCGGACCGAGCAGCGACGCAGACTTTGGCATTGTCAGCAATCCCAAAATCCGCAGTCCAAAATCTAAAATCTTTACAAACGGTGACTTATGGCACATAAGAAAGGTCAAGGCTCGACCCGCAACGGCCGCGACAGCAACCCGCAGTACCGGGGCGTGAAGGTGTGGGGCGGCCAACTCGTCCAAGCCGGCTCCATCATCATCCGCCAGTGCGGCACGAAGTTCCAGCCCGGCTTTAACGTCGGACTCGGCAAGGACTACACGATCTTCGCGCTCAAAGACGGCACGGTCGAGTTCCAGGGCCGCAAGGTTCACGTCCGCGCCGAGCAAGCCGTCGCTGCCGGATCGAACTAACTGCCCCTCAGACTTTTTGCGAAATGTGAAGACGTGAAACGTGACAGGCGGGTGAGCCGCGAGTCACGTTTCACGTTTTCACGTTTCAGGCTTTCCCATGTTTGTCGACGAAGCATCCATTCACATAAAAGCCGGTGACGGCGGCGACGGCTGTGTGTCGTTCCGGCGCGAGAAGTACGTGCCCAAGGGCGGGCCCGACGGCGGGGACGGGGGCAACGGCGGGCACGTCGTCTTCGTCGCCGACGCCCACAAGGACACGCTCCTCGACTTCTCCGGCAAACACCATTGGAAAGCCGCACGCGGCCAAGCCGGCATGGGCAAGAAGATGTACGGCAAGGGTGGGGACGATCTCGTCGTTCCGGTGCCGCCGGGCACGCTGATTTACGACGCCGAGCACGGAGGCCTGCTGGCGGACCTGGACTTGGCGGGCAAGCAGGTTGTCGTCGCCAAAGGCGGCAAGGGCGGGCGCGGGAACTTCCACTTTCGCACGCCGACCACCCAAGCGCCGCGCTACGCCGAGCCGGGCACGGAAGGCCAGGAGCGCAACCTCCGCCTCGAATTGAAATTGATCGCCGACGTCGGACTCGTCGGCATGCCCAATGCCGGCAAGAGCACGCTGCTCAGCGTCATCAGCGCCGCGCGCCCGAAGATCGCGGATTATCCGTTCACCACGCTCGAGCCGCAGCTCGGGATCGTCCAGATTGACGCGGACCGGCGGATGGTCTTTGCCGACATCCCGGGCCTGATCGAAGGCGCCCAGCACGGCCACGGGTTGGGTCACGCGTTCTTGCGCCACATCGAGCGGACCAAAATCATCGTCCACTTGCTCGACCTGTTCCCCCTCGACGGCTCCACGCCGGCCGACAACTACCGCACCATCCGCCGGGAGCTGGAATCCTTCAGTCCCGAACTTGCGACGAAGCGCGAGATCATCGCCGCCAATAAAATGGATCTGGCCAGCGACGACAGCACCGAACTGGACGAGTTGATGGACGAGTTGCCCGAGAAAGAAATCTATCCCATCTCCGGCGCCAGCCGGCAGGGCGTCGCGGCATTGCTCGAAACGCTATGGTCGATCAACCAGGCGGCTAAATCGGGCGAGCCAAGCGACCCGGAA
>JBKJRK010000257.1:0-3231 GCA_046593135.1 Tepidisphaeraceae bacterium
TCGGCGCGGCCACGCAAACGCTCACGCCGGAACAGATGGCCGAGACGGTCAAAGAAGTTCAGGCAAAGGGCAACGCCGAACGCGGCGAACTCGTCTTCCGGCGCAGCGACATGAGCTGCTTTCAATGCCACGGCGTTGGCGGGGCCGGTGGGCAGCTGGCGCCGGACCTCCGCGCGATCGGCGCCAGCTCGCCGATGGACTACCTCGTGGATTCCCTCATCGACCCCAACAAAGCCATCAAGGACGGCTACCAGTCCGTCGTGATTGCGACGAAAAAAGGCGAGGTTTTCAGCGGCATCAAGGTTTCGCAGGACGACAAACAGGTCTTGCTCCGCGACGCCACGCACGACCGCATCGAGATCCCGTTGGCGTCGATTCGCCGTGAGAAAGCGGGCGGCTCGCTGATGCCCGCCGGCCTGGCGGACACGCTGACGCGAGGCGAGTTCCTGGACCTGGTGAAATTTTTGTCTGAACTCGGCAAGCCGGGCGCGTATCAACCGGACAACGCGCTGGTTGTTCGCCGCTGGCGCGTGCTCGACGCAAAGCTCGCCGAGCGCGTGGCGGCCGAACCGTCGGTCCTGCAATCGCCCGAGGCGAGCGCGTCGCTCCCCTGGCAGCCGGCGTACACGCGCGTCGCCGGCGACCTGCCGCACGACGCGCTGGCGTTCGACAAGAATCAGAACGTCGCCTTCGCGCGCGGCGAAATTGACGTCACCGCCGCCGGCCGCATCGGGTTGCATCTCGGCGACGTAAACGGACTCGTGCTGTGGGTGGACGGCAAGAAGGTGGACGTAAAGAAAGAAACTGAAGTGGAGCTTCCCCGGGGCATTCACGCCCTTACGCTCAAGCTCGACCTCGCGCAGCGCGACGTCTCAAAAGGCCTCCGCGTTGAGCTTCGCGACGTTCCCGGTTCCGGCGCGCATGCCCAACCCGTCGGCGGGCGGTAAACGTAATCCATGCCGCTCGACGATCACCGACAGCTGCAAGCACTGGCGGCGTTCGACAGAATGTGATCGTGATGCGCCTGCGAACGCCGCCCGTGCTTGCACGGGTAGGCCTCAAAAACTCATGCAAACGCGACGTCCGCAACGCGGTGCCGCGTGATGCCCGTCACGTAAATCTCGGTGAGCGGTTGCTTGCCGTCCCACGTGTTCCAGAGGATCAGCCGCTGCCGGTCCGATGAGACTGCGGCGACGAGGTCGGTCGACCCCGTCACGACCCGGCTGCCGCCGTGGACGCTGGCGTATTGCGTGAGCAGCGGGTCATCGAGGCCGACGCATTGGATCGGACCGTCCGCCGACGCGAGCAGCAGCCGAGTCGAGCCGAGCCACGGCAACGCTCCGGCCGCAACGAGACGCGTGCCGGTGCGTTGTTTGCTCGCCACTTCCAAGCGGGTTCGATCGATCGAGCAGACCGTGCCGTCTTCGTGCACGACCACAACGTGCCGCTCTTCCGGAACGATCGCCACCACTTCAGCGCTCGACGCCGAGGCGATCGGGTATGTGGTTCCGGCGGCGTCCATGCCGATGAGCGTGTTGCCGAAGCTGAAAATGATGCGGTCCGCATCCAGAATGCAGAGGTTACGCGGACTTGCGTTGGACCCGGCAGAAGGGAACGACGACCGCAGCGCGTCGCGACCGGTGCGGGAATGGGGCTCGTCCACGCCGTCGGCATTCCACCTTACGACCCCTGCGTCGCCGTGGCAGCCGACAAATCCGTTGGTCTTGCCCCAGTACGCGACGCCGTTAAAACCGAGGTCTGATTTGATCTGCGGGTCGGAGTACAGGGCGGGCTCGGTGGGAGAGCCGGGTCGTACGCGCATGAATCCGCCGCGGGCGCCGACGAGCAGAACCCGTTCCCCGTCGACAGTCGCCGGCTCGACGCTGCGGAGCGGGCCGAGGGTCGGCGGGAGCGGGATTAATTCCGTTTTCGGCGGCGCGACGCGCGCGTCGATCCGCACCAGGTAGGGGCCGGCAACCGCCCACAGGTTCGTCGCCGAATCCTGTCGCGACGATGCGAGAAGCAGGGCCTGCAGCATCGACCCGCGGTCGGCGGGGGTGATTTGCTGCAAAACCTGACCGGACGACAACTCCGGTGAAGACTGCCGAATCGCCTGGAACTGCTTCAGCAGTTCGGCGGACCTTTGAAGATGTTCAATCTGACCGGTCGCCTGCCGTTCGCTCAGGCTCCGCTGCACGTCGCGCAGACGCTGTTCTTGAAGGCTCGGGCTTTCGAGTTCGAGATGAAACGGCGGCAGAATCTCGACGCCGCACGAAAACCCCACGCGATGCGCGGCCGATTTCAGCACGTCCAAAACAATTACCCTGCCGGCGTCCGACAGCGCTTCCGTGACCGGTTTCGCCTCCAACGCCCGTGCCACGGATGCCCGCAACGTCCGGTCGAAATGCGTTGTGACGTCGTCCGCTGTGACGGAGCGTTTTCCGTCCAGCAGCACTTCCTGAAGCATCCGGCGTTCGCTCGGCTCGTCGACGGCCCGCATGCTGCATTCGAACGCGCAGCGCGCGACGTGCCCGTCGGAAAGGATCAGTCCGTCAAACGCCCAGCGAACCCGCAACGGCTCGCGTCTGAGTTCAAAGCGGCCGTTGTCTTGCCGCGCTAGTTCGTATTCCTGCAACTCCATCGTGGTCGCCCGGCTCTTTTGGGCCATTCTGCCCGTCCACTATCATATTCACCCCACAGGCAATGGCGTATAGAAAACAGGACGAGTTGTGGAATCGCTTTGCCGCAGGCGAGACGCAGCAATGATAGAAACGAAAACCCCCGCGAAGCGTTTGTTTTCGCGGGGGTTTTCTGTCTTTTCGTGTATCTTCGTGCCCCTTCGTGGATCAGTTCGCATTGGCCTCGCGCACCGCGGCTTCGAGCGTGACGGTTTCGATAAGGTCGAAGTTGCCGCCGCGGTCAGCGCCGCCGATGACGAGGATCTGGCCGGCGTGTGGGACGAGTCGATGGACGATACGGGGCGTGGTTTTGGTGACGACGTTCCACGCGTCACCAGCCTCATTCAACCGGAGTAGGGAGCCGTCCATCACGCTGGCGTACAGTTTTCCGTCGAGCACGCACGCCGCCGGCGCGAAGCCATTCCGGTCGCGGCCGAGAAGATCGGGCCCGGAGGACCATTCGCGGGTGGCGGGTTCGACGAGAACGACGACCCGAGCCTGAAGGTCGAGGTCCTTGACCCCGCCACCCGGAGGACCATTCGCGGGTGGCGGG
>JBKJRK010000447.1:0-4944 GCA_046593135.1 Tepidisphaeraceae bacterium
AGAAATCGCGGGTGCCAGGGCCGCCAGACGCGTGGCCGCGTCATCGCGGACTGAGGGCGGCGTGTGTAGCTGGTTCATGGCGAATGTCGTGCCGGCCACATCAAATTGGTTTCGTTCGGTGGTTTCGGCGCCGATCAGCACGCGGTTGCCTTTGGCCGGCCGGAGGTAGCCAAAATAGGGGTCCGCGTTTACAGGAGGCGTCACAAAGGGCGTGGGAAGCGGACGCGAGACGTAGCGTTGGTGGACGAAATTCTTGATCGGCACGCGTAACCCGATGGACGACCACAGGGCGAGTGTCCAGGCATGCACGCCGCTGACGACGGCGTCGGCGCGAATCTCGCCTTCGCGCGTCCTGACGCCGCGCACGTTGCCGCCTTCGATGATCAGGCTTTCCACCGCCACGTGCTCGCGAATGTCCACGCCCGATATTCGGAGCGAGCGAAGCATCGCAGCGATGTAATCGTCCGGCTCGCTATAGCCTCCGTTGGGGTCGTGCAACCCTATGAAGTCCGCCGGCGGCGTGAGCGAGGGCCACCGTTGGCGCACCTCCGTGCCGGCGAGGACTTCGTACGGCGCGCCCACCCGGTCATACAGCGCCAGAAGGCGTTCACGCTCGGGCCAGGTTGCTGCGGTGAAGAGGGTGAGGCAGCCGTGCTCGTCGTGATAGCGGTACCCTTCCAGTTCCTCCGACAATCGGCGGAACCACTCGATGCCGAGCCGGCGGCATCGAATGCCCGTCTCCGACCAGAGCAAGCCGGTAGTAATCCCCGCCGCCCGCCCGCTTGAACCGGCACCCGCGGCATCTTTTTCGAGAAGGATGACGCGACACGATTTCTGTCCGAGCCGCGCCAAGTGGTAGGCTGTGCTCAATCCGATTACGCCGCCGCCCACAACGACAACTGTAGATTCGCCCATAGGTCACATACGGCTGCCGGCGCGATTGCCCCCTCGGCCCGCCGATGGTATACCATTCGCTCCGCTTCCGGACAAGGTTTAATTGGGATCGACCGAATGGCAGCCGCTTCTGAAACCGCTTACGACCGACTGAAGACAATGATACGCCGCGGCACCTTGCGCGCCGGCGGCCGGATCGTCGAGCGCGACCTCGCCCGGCAGCTCGGGGTCAGCCGGATCCCGCTTCGAGAGGGGCTGGCTCGATTGCAAGCTGAAGGACTCGTCCGGAGCGTGCCGAATAGCGCGACGTTCGTAGAGGATTTTGCCCCAGAGGACGTACTGGAAATGTACTCCATGCGGCTCCTGCTCGAACCGTTCGCGGCTCGGTTGGCCGCGGCTAAATCCAAGCCTTCGCTGGTGCGGGAACTCGAAGGGTTATGCGAGCAGATGACAGCCCGCGTAAAAAAGGGCGCCATCCGGGAGTTGAACGAGGCGGACTATAAGTTTCACCTGGCCATTGTGCGTGGATCTGGCCACAAGCGGCTGCTCCGTGCTTATGAGAGCACGGCAATCCAAGTCATCGGACTTCGTACCGCGGAAGCATCGCTTCTCGAACAGCCGCCTGACGTTACCGCTGCCGAGCATCGACGGATCATCGCCGCCGTCGCGCGTCGCCAGCCGGCCGCGGCAGAGAAAGCGGCAGCGAATCATGTACGGAAGGCGATTCAGGCCATCGAAAGAGGCTGACCTTCACGACAACGCGGTCCGCTTATTCCACCTGGAGATTCGCATGACGACGAGCCGCCTCAAGCGTCTGACCGCCGACACGCTGTTCGGCGTGTGGGCAGCTCTGCCGATGCAGTGGGATGAGAAAGACCGCTTCGATGAAGCCGACTACGCCGAGAACCTTCGCCGGGTCATCGCGTCCGGCCCGCACGGCGTATACACGAGCGGCAGCACCGGCGAGTTTTATGCGATAGACGACGAGGAATTCCGCCGCATGGTCGACATCCAGGTCGAACTGTGCGGCGGCGCCGGCATGCCGCTGCAGATCGGCTGTTGCGCCGACGCGACGCGGAAGGTTCTGCGGATGATCGAATACGTGGCCGCCCGGCCCGCTGTCGGCGCCGCACAAATTGCCCTGCCGTACTGGATGGAACTGAACGACCGCGAGGTGCTCGCGTTTTTCAAGGACGTCACTTCCGCGGCCCCCCGTCTGCCGCTCGTGCACTACAACATCCCGCGCGCAAAGCGATTCCTTCAAGGGGCGAATTACCGCCGGATCCTCGACGTCTCCCCGAACCTTATCGGCGTCAAATACTCTTTTGCCGGCCAGCACTTTTCGCAACTACAAGAATCCATCCGGCTCACGCCCGAGTTGTCCTACTTCGTCGGCGAGCCACTCCTTGCGTCCGCCATGCAGATCGGCGCCCGCGGCTGCTACAGTTCCCTCGTCCTCACGCGCCCACAACTGATGCGCCGCTATTTTGAAGCAGCCGTCAACCGCAGATGGGACGAGGCGATCGCCTTGCAGGGCCGGATCGGGGACTTTTTTGCCGACCTATTCGCCGAAGTAGCCGCATTAAAAGAAGGCACCGCCGACCCGGTCATCGACAAAGGTCTGGCCATCGCCTCCGGCCTGTTCGCCGGCCACCAACGCTGCCGCGCGCCTCACATCGGCTGGACCGATGAAAACGTCGCCGTGATTTCCAAGTGGTTTCAAGCTCGTGACGCGGGCGTTTCGCCAGCGTCTTCGTAGATACACGCGGGCGAGACGCCCGCGCCACGCCAGCAGGCCGCCACGTTCATTCGGGAAACGCTCTAACCGGTCATTTTGCTTGCGCCTGTAGCGCCGGCTTTCTCACGCGGAGCAGCAGTGGCTTGCTCGTCGGGGCGCCGGCTTCGCGGGCGCGGGCGAAAACGAGGCGGTCCTGATCGGGAACCCACGGGGCGCAGACGAGGAAGATTTGCCGGCGTGATTCCTGCTCGGGAATCAGGACGCCGTTCAGGCCGACGTCGGCGACGATGACGCCGTGGGGGAGGTTCTGGACGTCAAACGACACCAGGCCTTTGTGCGAATCGCGTGTGCAACCGATCCAGGCGGAAATCATTTGGCCGGGAAGAATCGTGAGTTCCGCTGGCGACCCGTCGGCAGAAGGCTTGGCTTCGGACGTGGCGTCGAGGGCGACGGTGAGCGGGGGCTTCGCGCCGACGGTGAAGTTCGGGCTGCCGCTTACCGGTTTCGTCACGGGTTGGCCGTTCACGGTCGCGACAGCGGTCAGCTTGGTCGCGGCGGCGTTGGCTTCGGTGGCCTGCGGCGCATCAGGCGCGGCCGAGAGCGTTCCCCGGGCGTCGAGGTGGCCGGCTTGGATGACGATCGGCGTCGACGCGGAGAAGCCGGGGGGCAGGCCGGCGACGTCGATTCGGATATCGCCGTCGAAGCCGTCGACCCGATCCGCGCTGACAGTGAAACCGACGCCGCTTCCGGCTGGCACGGCGGCAGCCTCAAGGGAGAACAGGACGCCGAAGTCGGGCCTGGCTTCTCGAAGAATCAACCGGTACGTGTGTCGTTCGTCGTTGGCCGAGCGGCTGTCGGTGACGCGGACGAGGTAAGACCCGTCGGCGGGAGCAACGAAGGTCAGCAAGGAATCCGCGCCGAGCTTGCGGTCGCCGTCGTCGTCGTTGACGTAGTTGAGTGGGAAGACGGGCAAGCCGTTGGGGGCGGGTGTGCTGCCGGGCGGCAGGGGTTCGACGATGTAGCACGGGTCGTCGAGCGCGTGCGTCGCGGCGCTGGTGTCGAAGAAGCACTTCCGAACCCCGGCGAGCGTGTAAAAGTCCCATTGCGAGTCCGGGCCGCGGGGGGCCGTAAAAAGCTTGACGACTTCGCCCTGGAGGTACAGGTAGTCGTTCAGTTCCATCTCCTCCCAACTCTTCAGTCGCCCGCCGATGTCGCCGGGCGCGATGGGGCGGAATTCGATATGCGAGTCGCGCACCGCGCGGAGCAGGACGCGCGGGACGGGTTTTCCGTCGGCCGTCAGAATCTCGATCTTCGTGTCCGCTGGAGAGCCGCGCCGGGCGGCGAGCGTTTCGACGATCCAGGCGTGGCCCTTTTTGGCGTCGAAGCGGAACAGGTCGGCGTCGAGTGTGCTCCCAGGATTGGGCCCGGGCATCAACCGTCCGTCGGCCACGCCGGGGGCGGGCAGCGGGGTCGCCTGTTCGGGGCGGTCATTCGGTTCTGATTCCGTCACCGTTGGCGATGCGCGAACGATCACCTTCGGCTCGCGGCGCTTGCGATAAACCAGTGGGTCGGGATTGACGTTGGCTTCGCCGTCGGCACCGGACTTCACGACGACGGTCGCGTCCGCCGGCAGGTTGTAGCCGAGCAGTCGAACTTTTGTTTCGGCGTTCGCGGGCACGCCGAGCGGGAACACGCCGGTGACGAGCGGGAAGCTGCCGATTGACAGGCGGTAGAAATGTTCGGGCGACGTGCCGATCTGAAGGTCGTTCACTTTCACCACGTACCGCCCGTCCTTGGCCGGCGTGAATGCGATGAGCGGGTCCGGGGAAGCGTCGAAGTCGTTGTTGCTGGCCAGCAGCGCGCCGGCGGCATCCAGCAGGGTAAGCACGGCGTCGGCTTTGCTATCAATTCGATTGCCGGCGACGTCGATCACGATCGGCTGACCCGCCTTGGCGTCGAACGCAAAATAGTCGGCATCCCCCGGCGTGCCGAGCATTCCCCACACCGCCGCCGGCAGCGACGGGAGCGCCGTCGCCTGCGAGACGGCGTCGTTCGGCTCCTGCTCGGCCGATTGCGGCAGGTTGTCAACGAAGAGCTTGACCGCGTTGCTCTCGCCGGTGGGGCTGGTGAGTGTCAGGGACACGTCGGGCGCCATCAATTCCTTGGGCGCGGTGACGTTGACCCAGACCGTATCGCTGGTCGGCGCGTCAGGCGCGAGTTGGAGTTGCACGCTCGCTTCGGTTGATTTGGCTCCTGTCACGCCGGCGAGAGTTTTGCCGGTCAGCTTCAGCTTGGTCGTCCCGCCACGCTGG
>JBKJRK010000617.1:0-3702 GCA_046593135.1 Tepidisphaeraceae bacterium
CGCAATCAAGATTGGGCGCGATGATGCGGGCCGCGCCACCAGTCTGGGTTTCTTCAACACCGCGGCGGTGGAAATCCAATATGATCGCGCGGATCGGATCACCCGTTTGGAAGCGAAACAGCCTTCCGGCAAAGCGATCTTCAACGAACGCTATGCTTATGATGCGGCGGGCAATCTCGGCGAATGCGCCACCGATTTGGCCGCTCCACGGAAATTCGAATACGATCGCGATGACCGGCTGGTCAAAGTCTCCGAAGCGAAAGGCGCGAAGAGTTTCCAGTACGATGTGGATGGAAATCTCTCCGGCACCCAGAGCGGCAATGCGATAGCTCGCTGGGGGCTGGATCAGATGGGTCGCCCGACGCAACAAGGCCCGGTCAGCTTTACCTGGGGCAGGACCGGCAATTTGGAATCGACCGAATCCGCCAAAGCCCCGGCCAAAAACAGTTTTGACTCCGCCGATCGACTCGTTAGGCGGACGGACGAAAAGGGTTCCTGGAACTATGGCTATTTGCCGGATGGCGACCGCTTGTGGAAAGAGAGCAGCGCGGGCAAGCGAACCTGGTATGCCTATCTGCCGGATCGGCTGGCAGGATTCAAAGACGAAGCGGGCATCGATTGGCTGCTCGTTTCGCTCCCGGGCACAGACTGGCCGATCGCGCTCAGCGGCTCGAACGGAAAGACGCTTTTCATCATCGCCGATCGTCTGGGCTCCACGCGGCGGGTGCTGGATGATAAAGCCGCGATCGTAGCGAGCACTGACTTCGACCCCTTCGGAAATGTGGAGGCATTGTCGGGTAGCGCGCCCCTCGGATTATTTGCCGGGATGGTCCGCGAAGAAGGTGGTTTGCGTTACGCGCGGCAACGTTACTACGACCCGCAGATTGCGCGCTTCATCAGTATCGATCCGGAGATCGGGACGGTCGGCAACCCGGCCACGCACAACGCCTACGCCTACGCGGGAAATAATCCGCTGCGTTATCGCGATCCGCTTGGGACCGATTTTGCCAGCGAAGTAGCGGCGCCGGATTCAAATATCTACAACGCTCTGACCGAGTTTCAGAAGGCGGCGGTGAAGGAAGCATGGGACGGTGCGCAGCGCGCCGGTCGCGTGATTAATTCACCCATGAAATCGACGGCCGCGGAGATGGCGGCGGCGACCAGGCATTTGCAGGAATGCAACGATGCACTCGTAAAGATGAACGAGATCGGGCGGGTAAGATATAAATACGTCCTGCTTGCCACCGGCCCGACAGAAGAGCTGAGCGCCGCCGGTAAGGCCAACGCAGCCCGCAACACCGCGGAGGCGAAAGCGGCCATGGAAGCGATGGGCGAAATGCCGCGCGTCGGGCGGGTGAACCTGGGAATCAACGCGGAAAATCTTGGGTCCACCTTACAGAATGTGCCCCGGCCGACCGAAGCCGTAGCCATTCCTGCGGATCGCGCGCTCGTTCCTCGGGGAGCCTCCGGCATGACCGAGGCTGGAACCGCCACCCGCGGCGCGGGTGCGGGGGCAGGTAGTGCCGGTGCGGATCCGTGGGGCGTGGGCGGCGACATGTATGAAGGAAAGAGCCCGATCATGAGGAAGGGCGGCTCGGGCGATATCAAGATGATCTTCGACCAAAAAACTGGCGGCTACCGACCTGTCTCTACTTCTGGCCGTGCGGCCAGTTTTGCCGCGGAAGAAGCGGGCACGAGATGGCTCGGCCCAAAAATTCTCAATGTCGGGGGCAAAGTGTTAAAGGCCGCCGGGCCGCTCCTCGAAGGCATGGCGGTGGTCGATACCGTTCTCCTCGCGGGCACGATGGCGAAGAATTTCACTGATAATCTCAATCAGCCGTTCAAGGAGAATCGCGCGATCGATCAGGCGGCGCGCGACATGGCCAATGATCTCGCGAAAAGGCTGTGGGAACTGGGGGCCTCCGATCCCGACGCGATCATCCTGGGTGACGGGCGCAAGTTCGATCCGAATAACCCGGACGACATCGACGAAATGATCCGCGATCTCGGACAGAATATTTCCATGGGCCGGAAACCGTTCGACGGAATTCTGAAATACGTGCCGAAGCTCGACCCGAACGTTCTGCCCAAGACCTACATGGGCGCGGCGGACGGTGACACGGCGCTCGCTACCACGCTGTCCAATGCGCGAAAATTGTTTGCGACCGGTTGGTCGGCGCGGGGAGTGGCGCGGGACGCAGCCGCCGAGTTGGCAAAACAGGAAGCGGAGGCACGGTCGCAATTGGAAAGCGCAATGACGACGGCGGGGGTCCGGGCGGTGGCGGAGAGCGACCTCGCGAACGTCCCGGTGAAAGTCGCCGATCTGAAGACGCTAACCGCCGCGGTCCAGGCGCAAATGAAAGCGCTTGAAGCCGCGGATCGCGAGACGCAGGCGGCGATCGCGGCCGGCGACAACGCGGCCACCAAGATCTGTGATTATGCGGCCCGCGCCGCTTCCGCGACCGCAGGTGAAATCGCCCTTTGGCGCAAAGAAGCGACCAACGATCTCGGCACCGCGAGCAATCTGCTCAACGGCGCGCAGGTAAAAATAGATGGAGCGGACAATTCGATCGATCAACTGGCCAGCGCGATTAGCGTGCTTGAGGGGCTCAAAACCAAACTAGCGATTTACCAGGCCGGCAGTGTGCTGGTGGAGAAAGCGGATGTGTCACCCGATGCGGCGCTCGCAGCAGCCAAGGCCGCCGCCGCGCTCGCCGAGACCGCTCGCACCAAGCTCACGACCGCGCTCGGGGAGATAGGAACTGTGGTTCCGAAAATGACCAGCATGCTCTCGCCTTACGTGGCCACGGACAGGGACGCGGCGAATCTCGCCGTCGAGGCACTCGGTCTCGCCGACGGCATCGAGGAACCCGGGCTTTTCAACTTCGGTCAGCTTCTCAGCGCTGCGATGCCGATGATCGACGCCGCCCTTGCGAATCAAAAAGCGGTTGAGAAAGCGCTTTCCGGCGTCGATCTCGACAGCCTCCTCACGGCGGCGCGTGAAGTTTTGACGAACGCGCAGACGCAGCGCTCCGCAGCCAGCGCCATCCCCTCGGGGGTGGAACGTTACCGGTCGTTGCAAACGGCGTCGCAATGTTTCGCCTTGATCAAAGTCGCGCCCAAGGTGGCGGAAGTGTCGCCCACTCCCGCCCCGGAGGAGCCGAGCCCGACCCCGGATCCGAAGACGGTCGCGGCCGAAAGCCCGGGTAAGCCGGTGGAAGTCATCGTGCCGGATGTCTCAGGCTTTGATACTGCGGGCGCAATGAGAGCCGCCGCCGGTCCGGACATGGTGGGGGTGATCCATGCCACAAAAATCGCCCCGCCGGAGGGATCAACCAAGCTCTTTGCCTATCAGGAACCGGCGGCCAACAGCAAAGCCCTCAAGGGAGAGGCGCTCCACATCTACATTTACCAGTCGCTCGCACAACCATCGGGTGCCTCACCTTCACCCACGCCCGAGACTGCGGACGCGGGTGGAATGCCGAACCTGCTCGGTCTCACGCTCGATCAGGCGAGCACTCGCCTAACGAGTAATATGAGCATGGGTGGCGATGAGGTCGGGGACAAGCCGCCCACGCCAGAGAAGGCCTACACCATTTTCGCGCAAAACCCCGCGCCGGGGGCATCGATCGCACCGAACAAAAAAGTGGTGGTGACGGTGAAGCGTTACGGCTCGGCCAAGACCGCGGAGGAACCAACGCC
>JBKJRK010000025.1:0-3012 GCA_046593135.1 Tepidisphaeraceae bacterium
TACCCGCTCGCGCAGCCACGCCGACTTCCCCACATAGATCACGCGGCCCTTCTCGTCCTTCATGAGGTAGACACCGGGCGCTTTGGGGAGGGCTTTGGCTTTTTCGTTGAGCTTTACGAGGCGATCTTCCATGACGACGGATATTCCCAAATGGGAATCATATAATAGGCGAGACGATTCGCGACGCCGGAGCGCACGATGCCTGACATTGGAAAAACGCTGATTCTCTTGGGCGTTGCAATCGCCGTCATCGGCGCGATTGTCTGGAGCGCGGGAAAATTCGGATTTCGCGGGCTTCCCGGGGATATTCGCTACGAAAGCGGCAACGCCCGCGTCTATTTCCCGATCGTCACGTGCATCGTCCTGTCGTTACTTCTGACGGGTCTCATGTGGATCTGGAATTACTTCACGCGCAGATAGCGCCTCGGAAAGAAGAACGCGACAAGTCGCGCCGCTTCATGAGAACCGATGAAGCGGCGCGACTTGTCGCGTTCTTTTCGATTCCGTAAACACCGCGCCTCTCGCAAACCCGCATTGCTCCGCGCACAATCCCTCCGTGATTCAGATTCTTCCCAGCGTTGATCTTCGCAGCGGCGCCGTCGTCCGCCTGAAGCAGGGGGACTACAACCGGCAGATCAATTATGCCGTTGATCCGGTGGAGGTCGCGACGAGCTACGCGGACGCGGGGGCGGAATGGATGCACATCGTCGATCTCGACGGCGCCAAGGAGGGGCGGTGCGTTCAGACGGACTTGATCACACGCATGATCCACGCCAGCCGGCTCAAGGTGCAGGTGGGCGGCGGGGTGCGATCGACGGAAGACGTGGATCGGCTCCTGCAGGCCGGCGCGTCGCGCGTGGTGATCGGAACGAAGGCGCTTCAGGACTGGGATTGGTTTGAGGCGCTCGCCCACACGCCCACGTTCGAGCACAAACTCACGCTCGCCCTCGACGCCCGCGACGGCGTCGTCGCCACGCATGGCTGGACGGAAGCCTCGGGCATCCGCGCCGTCGACATCGCGAAAAAAGTCTCCGACTGGCCCCTCGGTGCGATCCTTTACACGGATGTTGCGAAAGATGGGATGCTCCAAGGCCCGAATTTCCAGCAGACGCGACAGTTGGCGGAAGCGGGGAAAGTGCCGGTGATCGCCAGCGGGGGTGTGGGCTCGATCGAGCATATTCGTAAAGTCGCGGGGCTTCCCGTGTGGGGGGTCATTGTCGGACGAAGCTTGTATGAGGGCGCAGTGGATTTGAAGGAAGCGTTGCAGGTGGCGCGGGAAGGGTCGTAAGTCTCGCAATGGACGATCATTAGCCTCGCGTGAATACACGCGGGGTGTGCGTTTTTGCCTGACGCAGCCTATAGTCGTGCTGACACTGCTCGAACCTTGTTACCCATTTTCGCGGCGGAGCCGCACCGCTTCAGGCGCAATTATCGCGCTATGAAAGTCTTACGTTCCCCGATCAACCAATAATTTCCCCTATTTTCACGACTCCGCACCATTGAATCCTGCCTGTGTCTATGCTTGGGGTATTGCGGCGCTGCTCGCGCCAACCCACAATGGATTGTGACAAGTCATCAACTTTTGGACGACCGAGGGGCTCTTCGGTTAGTTTCGCGTTCGGCAAGGGACCCCAGCGAACACTCGGCGTGCGCACTCGTCTTTATTTTGAGTGCGGCGTGCCTCGCTGATCCGGAGAGGGAAGGGCCCGAAGTCGTCGCGGTCAAGGGCTGACGACAGGGCGGCTTGCATGCCGTCTTGCAGTCAGCCGGGCAGTTCATCGCGTCGAATCGGTTTATGCAGGACCCGTTTTCCCAGGTCGTTGACGATTCCGCCGTTGGCAACGACGACGATGACGCGCTCATGACGCGCGCGACGGACAGCCCCATGTCAGCCCCATCTTCCGCGTCCGCAAACCAAGGCGCGCGATCTGCCGCCCCTGGAAAGAGTTCGCGCGAACCGTTGGCCCCGTCCGAATTCGCGGGTGCGGCCCGATCGAAACTCGTTTGCCCGTTCTGCGGCTCGATCAACGAGCGCGACACCGACGAGCACGGCGAAGCGCCGCCTTGCCCGAAATGCATGATGCAGGACACCGCGACGACGCGACAAGCCACCAAAGCGCGCATCGGCCCGTGGTTCGTCCGTCAGACGCGAAACCCGGCGGCGCCGGGGATGCGGTTCGAAACACTGCTGACGCTTGTGAAGCGTGCCCAGGTCAGCCCGGGCTCCGTGGTGCGCGGGCCGACGACGCACCAGCTCTGGAAGTTCGCCGCACAGGTCAAAGGCTTGAGCCGCGAATTTGGGCTGTGCCACAGTTGCGGGGGCGCGATCGAGCAGACCGCGACGATCTGCCCGGCGTGCAGCCGCATGCAGGAGCCGCCCGTCAATCCGGATGTCTTGCTTGAATCACCGCCGCAGATGCCGACCTCCCCCGCACTGGTGTCGCCGGCCGCATTGCAGAAGCCAGTACAAGCCCCGCAACATGCCCCCGCGCCAAGGCCTCAGGCGTCGCCCGTCACGCCGGCACCGACGAAGCCGGCGACGCCCGACCTGACCGGGGCGCGACCGCGCGGCGGAGCGCTGCGCCGTGGCGAGGAAATCCTCACCGCTCGCGAATTGGCGGCGGCGTTTCAGCTCGACTTCGTGCCCGCCAACGAGCGGAGCAAAGCCGGCGGTTGGCAGAGGCCTCAAAGGCTGGGCCGAAAGATCGCGCTGGTCGCGCTCTTGCTGATTGTCGCGGGCGCGGTGGGCGCGCTCATCAAGCGCCCGGATTGGCGCAGCAACGCGTCGGCGTGGGCAGCGGAGACATACGCGAGCGTCAAGGACGTCGTCGCCAGCGCGTCGGCCAACTCGAATTCATCTGACGCGCCGAAGAAGCCCGCCCCAGCGCCGCCACCGAGCATTGGCGAAGACCCTCTGGATCGCGCGTCCGTCTCCTCGGGCAGTTTGCGGGTGACCGCGCCCACGCAACCTGACGACGAGACGACCACCGCCGCCGCGCGCCCGCCCGGGCC
>JBKJRK010000452.1:0-4528 GCA_046593135.1 Tepidisphaeraceae bacterium
AAGGCCCTTTCCCCCTGCCCATCGGGCAAAAGAAGGAGGCCGTTCACGAGCAGTTCGACGTGAAAAAGATTCCACCGATGAAAAACAACCCCGCCGGCACCGTTCACGTCCAACTCGCGCCAAAGCCCGGCACGAAGTTAGAGCGCAAGTTCGAGGCGATCGACGTCTGGGTCGACGCCAACACCCACATGCCCGTCCGCATCGACACCGTCCACGGCGAAACCGTGAAGACGACCGAGCTGACGAATTTCATCGTCAACCCCAACCCCCCCCTCGGCGACAAGGACTTCGCGCTGCCGGAGGTCGACCGGAAGCAGTGGAGTTTTCACGAGGAGCCGTTTAGCGATTGAGGGTGGTGATTGAAATCCGCGCCGGTAGTCTCGGCGCGCTCGAAGCTGATATGCGTCGCTGCGGGTACGGCGGGTGAGTATGTCTGAACTCCGTTTGAACTGAGATAAAAGACAAATACTGTTCTGTCGTTTTATGGCACGACCAGTTCGCCATGCCGGATTTGCAACCGCCGGCGTTAGTGTTCGGCGAGCAGGGCGGCGAAAACTACAACCACCCCCGCGGCCTCCGCGGCTAAATTGGTGACCGCGATTCTGAAACACTCTGGCGCGAACTCGGCCTTGCGGGGCCGCCGCCAACCGGTAGTCCGGGTGTTTCAGAATCGTGCGAGCCTATTTCGCTCCGTTTTGCAGTTTTCACTGCATGTTTTTCATTTTTCATTTCTTCCCTTCCGCAACTCAAAGCACCTCCGCCGCTTTCGGATAGCTCCCTAAAACCGTCAACTGCAAGCAGTGCTGCTGCGCCTCGGCCAGCGCGGCTTTCATCTTCGGGTCGTCGACGTGTCCTTCTGCGTCGATGAAGAAGTAGTATTCCCAGTTAACCTTCTTGCTCGGGCGTTTCTCGATGTCCGTAAGGTTGATGCCGTTTTCCTTGAACACGTCCAACACTTCGGCCAGGGCGCCGGGCTTATGGGCCGTCGTGAACATGATGGCGGTTTTGTCGTCGCCGCTGGGGCGGGCGGGCTCGCGGCCGATGACGAAGAAACGGGTCTGGTTGTCGGGGTCGTCTTCAATGTTCTCGAACAACACGTGAAGCTGGTGCAGCTCGCCGGCGAGAGTCGAGCCGATGGCGGCGACGCCGGGCTCGTTGGCGGCGAGTTCGGCGGCCTTGCTCGTGCTGGCGGCGGGCTGGACGTCGCGGTCCTTCGCCGTCGAAGCCAGCCACTTGCGGCACTGGCTGAACACCTCCGGCTTCGAATACACCTTCGTGATCCGCTCCCAGGGCTCCTTCGCCAGCAGGTTGTGGTGAACAATGATCTTCACTTCCGCGCAGATCCGTGCGGAGCTGGCCAGGAACGCGTCGAGCGTGTCGACGACCCCGCCGTGCAGGCTGTTCTCGACGGGCACGAGCCCGTAATCGACGTGGCCGCGGACCACTTCGTCGAATACCGAGGGAATGTCGGCCAGCGGAACGTATTCGACGCTGCTGCCGAACTTCCGAACCGCCGCGGCGTGGCTGAACGTGCCGGCGGGGCCGAGGAAGCCGATCTTCAACGGCCTTTCGAGTGCGAACGAGCCGCTCATCAACTCCCGATACACCGCTTCAAGACACCGGTCCGGCAGGGGGCCGCGGTTGAGCTTGCGCACCTTGTCGAAAACCATCCGCTCGCGGTCGGGCGCGTAAATCGGGGAGTTGTGTTGCTGTTTAATCTTACCGATGTCGACCACGACGCGGGCGCGCTCGTTGAGAAGCTCGACGATGCGTTCGTCGAGACCGTCGATCTGCCGTCGTAACGGCTCCAGGGCGCCGTCGTCCGGCCTGCTGCCGTCGCCCTCGGGGGCGGCGGGGGTGGGGGTTCCAGCCATGAGGCAACTTGTATCGACGCCGTGACGAAGGGTCAATTGAACGCTCGCGCCCGCCGCCGATGAGGATCGGGTGCCGAACGCGTTTCAGCACGCCCAATTATACGGATCAGGATTAATCCGTGCGCGTCACGTCTCAATTTTCCAGCCGGCAGGGCCGCTTCAGCGGCCCTGAACTGGCGCGAGAATTCATCCCGATCCGTATTAGTGCAAGGAAACTCTTCGTGTAGCCGGCGAGCTTGCTCGCCGTGGGAGCGCTAACACTGCGAGCAAGCTCGCCGGCTACACAAAAAGGCGCACGGCGCTAATTCTCGCGCTGTCCGCCCGCGGCGTCTTGAATGTCTTGAAGTTGGCCCTGAAGACCCCGCGGCTTCGGCGGGGCAGCGGGCGTAGCGGGCACCGGAGCCGGCGGGGCGGTTCCGTCGGACGGGGGCGTTGAAGTGGCGTCCGCCGACGCGGGGGGGACGCCGCCGGGGATCAACGGAAGCGTAACCCGCTGGCCGCCGCGACGAACCGTCAACGGCTGCTGCTTCTGGTACCCTTCGGACACGACCAGCGTCTTGGCCGTCTCTTCGTCGCCGGACAGCGTGTCCAGTGTCATCCCGCCGATTTCGATGATCTCGTCGCCTTGCTTCAACCCGTAATACGTGTCCATCGCCCCGCCCGGCGTAACCGCCGACACTTGCAGGGCCGCGAGCTTTGAACCCTTCATTTGCCCCGTTGTCGCAAATGACTCCGTCGCCGGCACCGAGTCCTGCCCGCGCCCGCCGATCTGGCGGACCTGCTCTTTGGCTTTCTCGCCGGACTTGATCGTCGGAATCCCGGACTCGGCGAACAGGTAGACGATCAGCGCGACTGCGATGAGCAACCCGACGAGTCCAATTCCGGCGCGCATGTGTACTCCTCGAAAACGACTATTATGACGCGCGGATGGAGGCGAACAAAGCGGTAAACGTCGATATCACGGTTCCCGACAGGGCGATTGCATCAGAATCGTCTGCGCCAAATGCGTAGGGGCGAACCTTGTGTTCGTCCTCTTTTTCTGCTTGATACGAGGGCGAACACAAGGTTCGCCCCTACGCTACGAGTTGTCACCGCGCTACGGCTGGCGGATGGCCATCAGGTGAAAGTCCTGCTCGCCTTGCGCCTTGTGTTCCAGTTCGTACAGGGCTTTTTTGCGCCTGAAAGAAACGCGCAAGTCGACGTCCACGTCGTCAAGGTCTTTCCTTCGCTCGAAATTGACGTCAATGATTTTGAACCGGAAAGACTTCAGCCAGTCAACCACCTTCGTAATGGCGCCCGGCTCCCAGCGGCATCGGATGCTGATCGTGCGGTAGTGGGTCGTGGGAAGCAGGTTCTCAAAGTAGTCGAGCACCCAAAGCACGATCAACACGAGGATTGAGGCGGCAACGGTGACGACGTACATCCGCAACCCCGCCGCCAGCCCCAGTGCCGCGACGCACCACAGCCCGGCTGCCGTGGTAAGCCCGCGCACCGAGCCGCGGGTCAGGACGATCGTGCACACGCCAAGAAAACCGATGCCGCCCATCACGCCGTAGGCGATGCGGGCCGGGTCAATATTGATGCTGACGTTGGGTTGGTGGGGCCAGGTCATCAGCGCAACCTGGTTGGAGACGATCATCACCAGCGCGCTGCCGACGCAGACGAGCACGTTGGTGCGGAACCCTGCCTGCCGCCCGCGCAGCTCGCGTTCCAGGCCGACCAGTCCGCCGCTCACGGCCGCCAGGATAAGTGCGAAAATTGCTTCGACGGTCCAGCCGAAGTGGGAAAGCTTTGCGTGAAGGAGTTCGTCGATGTTGTCCACGGGAGAGGAGTAAGGGGTCGGGAGTCAGGGGTCAGGGGTCAGGCATCTGAATGTTGAGTCCTGACTCCTGATTCCTGGCTCCTTCTTCACACATTCGGCTCAACCTTCACCGCTTCCTTCTGGCTCGCCTTGACCTTCAGCACGCGATCGAGGCGGGTAATCTTGAGCAGTTGCATCAGGGTCGGTCCGACCCCGCAGAGGACAAAGCTCGTGTGCTTGAGCTTCGAGAGTTTCTTGTGCAGCGTGAGCACGATGCCGATCGCCTGGCTCGAAAGGTACTTCACTTTTTCAAAGTCGAGGATGAGGTACCGACGGTCTTCCTCGTCAACCAGACGATACAGGTCGGTCGCAATCTGTTCCAACTCGCTGGCGTTCATCAGCGAATTCGTCCTGAACTCGACGACCGAGTATTTCTCGACCTTCTGGACGGTGAACAAAGGTTCCATTAGCGCCATTCTCCGAAAACGCACGATCTCGGCAATGCAGTTTCGCCGCGACGCGGAGCGCTTCGCGCATGTTATCTCATCCGCGCCGTCGAAGCGCTCCGCTTCGCGTCGCGGCGAAACGCGCGAGGTTTGCCGCGCGCGTCGGGCTTGGCCTTGGGCTCGCGCTCGGGACCGTGTGTCCCGTTCTTCCGCTCGCGCAGCCTCGCGCCCAACGCGACTTCCAGCACTTCGTCGATGTTTTGCACGAAATGGAACTTTAAGGTCTTCTTCACTTCGTCAGGAATTTCCGGCAGGTCTTTTTCGTTGCGCTTGGGGATGATGACTTCTTTAATCCCCGCCCGCGTAGCGGCGAGCGTCTTTTCCTTGAGCCCGCCGATCGGGAGCAC
>JBKJRK010000536.1:0-3498 GCA_046593135.1 Tepidisphaeraceae bacterium
ACCCGCCGATGCCGATGTTGACGACGTCGGTGATTTTCTTGCCGGTGTAACCGGCCCACGAGCCGGAGCGGACGGCGTCGCTGAACTCGCGCATGTGTTTGAGGACGGCGTTGACCTCGGGCATCACGTCCTTGCCGTTAACGAGGATCGGGCGGTTGGATTTGTTCCGCAGGGCGACGTGCAAGACCGCGCGGTCTTCCGTCGTGTTGATCTTGGCGCCGCCAAACATTTTTTCGGTCCAGCCCTTTAGATCGGCATGCTTCGCGAGGTCGAGCAGAAGCCGGAACGTCTCTTCCGTGGCCCTATTTTTCGAGAAGTCGAGCAGGATGTCGTTGAACGTCAGACTGAACTTTTCGAAGCGCTTGGGGTCTTCCTTGAACAAGTCGCGCATGTGCTTCGACGCGATAATTTTCTGATGCGCTTCCAGCGCCTTCCAAGCCGCGGTTTGGGTGATGGAACTTGCCATGACTTCCCTTTCTGCTCGCCGAGATGCCGACGAAACTCCAAACCGAAAAGGATAGATGGCTTCTCGGCGAATGCAACGAGACTTAAATTAGGCTGTTGTACCGAAGTAGAACTGTCACCCCATAGCCGAAATAGAAGTGTACCCCCTGAGCTGATTTAGACCAGTTGAATGGGAGACCTTCGGATGTCGAGCAAAGAGCGTGTTCGTTTTGAAGCATTTGGCCGGGTGAAGCGTGGGGAGTTGAGCGTGGTCGAGGCGGCGGGGTTGTCGGGCATTTCGTTGCGTCAGCGCGGCGGGTGTGGAAGCGGTTCAAGCCTCGGGCGAGGCCGGGCTCGTGCATGCCGCGAAAACGCTACAGATAACGACGCCATCAGCGGCTCGGCCGCGGCGGGGATGCGCAAGACGCCACGCCCGTTTCATTTGCCGGTGACAATAGTCTCCCTATCATCCCGTTCCAATCATGAGCCAGGCGGAGACGCGAAACTCGGGGGAAATAGCATTGGCGCGTCCGGTGGAAATGTCGGACGTGCCCGGCGACCGGACGCTGCTTCGCACGCTAACTTTTCTCGCCCTCCCGGTGCTCGGCGAGCAGGTGCTCAGCATGACGGTCGGCCTGACCGACGTCTGGCTCGCCGGCCACCTTGGCGACGCGTCGGCCGACGCGACGGCTGCCGTCGGGTCCATCTCCTACTTCCTCTGGCTCATCGGCCTCATCACCGGCACGATCAACGCCGGCAGCACCGCGATCATCGCCAGGGCGATGGGCGCGCGGCATCGCTCCCTGGCGAACAAGGTCTGCGGCCAAAGCGTCGCCGCCGCCATGCTCATGGGCGTGGTGCTGGCGGCCGTGATGTTCACGCTGGCCGAGCCGATCGCGCGCTTGACGGGCCTGCCGGACAGCGCCCGGCCCATGGCGTTGCTGTACCTTCGCATCCTCGCTTTTTCCCTCCCGTTCAGTACGCTGATTTTCGCCGGAAATGCCTGCCTCCGCGGCGCAGGCGACACGCTGACGCCCGCGGTCGTCATGATCCTCGTGGACGGCGTGAACGCCGTGCTGAGCGTCAGTCTGACCCGCGGGCTGCTCGGTTTCCCGGCGCTCGGGTTTCGCGGCATCGCGATCGGCACGCTGACGGCCTACGTCGTCGGCGGAACGTTCCTGCTGGTCGTGCTGCTGAGCGGCAAGGGAAAGCTCCGCCTGTTCCCGCATCGTATGCGCCCGCACTGGTTGACGATGAAGCGCATCCTCCGCATCGGCGTGCCCAGCGGAATCGAGGGCACGCTGACGTGGGGCGCGCAGTTCGTCATCCTCAACATCATCAACCGCGGTCCCGGCGGCAGCGTCGCCGGCGCGGCCCACGCCGTTGCGATTCGCGTCGAAAGCTTCAGTTTTCTGCTCGGTTTCGCCATCGCAACGGCGACGGCGACGCTCGTCGGGCAAAGTCTCGGCATGCGCAACCCCCGCCGGGCGGCGCGGGCGGCGTGGCTGGCGTTTGCGGTAGGGGGGAGCGTGATGGCGTGCTGGGGCGTCGTGTTCGTGCTCACGCCGCACACACTGACGTCCCTTCTCACCAGCGACCCGCGCATCGCCGACCTCGCCGCGACGTGCCTCGTCCCCGCCGGCTTCGCCCAGATCGGCTTCGCCGCCGCCATGATCTTCGGCGGCGCCCTTCGCGGCGCGGGGGATACGCTCAACGTCATGCGCATCACGCTCGCCAGCACCTTCGCCCTCCGCCTTGCCGGCGTGCTGATCGTCGGCGTCTGGCTCGAGCTGGGCGTCACCGCGATCTGGGTCGTCCTCTGCGCCGAACTCACCATCCGCGGCGGTCTGATGTTCGCGTCCTTCCTGCGGGGGAAATGGAAGCACGTGGAAGTGTGAGTGGGTAAAACGTAGAACGTAAAGACGTAAGACGTAAGAAAAGCATGGTTTAATTACGTTTTACGTCTTTACGTCTTTACGTCTTTCTCTTCGCCGTCCCGGCAACTGCAATGACCTCAGGCCCTGTCCAATCTCTCGTCGGCGCCGCGCTCGCGGAAGCGGTTAAACGCAAGGCGATCGAACTCGGCTTCGATCTTGTTGGGATTGCGCCGGCGACGCCGACACGTCACCTCAGCTATTTCCGGGAATGGCTCGATACCGGTAAGGCCGGCACGATGGATTACCTGCACCGGCGGGTCGACGAGCGGACGGATCCGGGAGCGTACTTGCCCGGCGCGGCCAGCGTGATCTGTGTGGCGAAGAATTACTATACCGAGGTGCAACCGGTCCCGGAGAGCGACCGGCCCCATCACGGCCGCGTCGCGCGATACGCGCTGGGGGACGATTACCACGGGCTGATCAAACCGAGATTATACGATTTAGCCGACTGGTTCCGCGAACAGATGCCCGGCTCCCAAACGCGCTGCGGCGTTGATACCGTTCCCGTCCTGGAACGCGAGCTGGCCGCCCGGGCAGGCATCGGGTGGGTGGGGAAAAACGCGTGCGTCATCAACCCGCGGCTCGGCTCTTGGCTCTTGCTCGGCGAAGTGCTGACGACGGTGCCGCTCCCGGCTGATACACCCGCCACCGACCACTGCGGCACGTGCACCCGCTGCCTCGACGCCTGCCCGACCGCCGCCATCACCGAGCCGTACAAGATCGACGCCAGCCGGTGTATCTCCTACCTCACGATCGAACACGGCGAGGAGATTCCTGGGGAGTTTCACCGCCCGATCGGGGAGTGGCTCTACGGGTGCGACATCTGCCAAGACGTCTGCCCCCACAATCGTGAAGCCCCGGCGACGACCGAGCCCGCTTTCGTGCCGCGTTTCCCGACAGGAACGCTGGACGTGCGCGAGGTTCTGAACTGGAGCGAGGAAGACTATCACCGCAATCTTCGCGGCACGGCCATGAAGCGCGTCAAGCTACCGGTGTTGAAACAGAACGCCGAGATCGTCGCACGGAATTTGGCGTCAGGCGACGGCGACATTCCCGCCCGATCTAAATGAAGGTGCGCGAGATCGCGCACCTTTATTGCTTCGCATTTCCGCAGATT
>JBKJRK010000127.1:0-4051 GCA_046593135.1 Tepidisphaeraceae bacterium
GGATCGAAACAAGACGAACGTGCTGGAACCGCTCGCCAGCGGCAAGTCGTCCCTTACGCGGGGGCGTGGATTGGAACACAACGGAGGCGGACACGCGCAAGCCGTACTGGGAGGTTAGCCCTCATGCAAGGTGATGTACGCTGTTATCCAGATCGGTTGTGTTCGGAGTACGGAAACGCGTGAATCTGGATAATTGAAGGACGTCTAACAGCTCATCGTTCGCGCTCTCGCGTTAGGCGTTTTTCGATACGCTGCACGACGGTGGCGGCTGCGACGCCGATCGCGCGGCACAGCCGTAATAACCGATCAACGCTCAGCGATGCTTCGCCCCGCTCGACGTCACTGATGTACGACCGATCCATGCCTGCCCGCGCTGCCAGCTGATCTTGGGTCAATTCGGCACGTTCTCGTGCATCGCACAATACTTGGCCCACAACAGCTGCGCTGGTGTCGTCACGCGCCACGCCCGCAGGCTATGGACACGAACCACAGGGGTCTGTAGCCTGTAGGCAACAAAACGTCTTTGGGCCGTTTCATCCGGCGAAAAGCGTGAGTTGTAGCGGCGTACGTCAGAGCAGAATCCAGCAGGTGGAGGCGTTGTGTCACGAACAATCTTCGTTGGTGCCGTGCTGCTATTGTGCGCAGCCGCCATTTGCGACATGTCCTGCGACAAGCCGCCGGCTCCGCCGGCCGCCAAACCCACGCATCGTTTGTACAGAGTGGAGATTCCCGCCGGCTCCAGATACAGAGAGGTCGACTGGGATTCGCGGAAAAAAGAACCGGATCTTCGGCTTTGTCTGTTGCGCAAAGGCAACCCAATCGGTCAGGTGTCTGAGACAAAAACTGGCTGGGAGAGCGAGTTTTCTGACACGAACGCTGCGAACCATTTTGCGGTGGACGGGTCAGACGACGCGACATTCTCGCTCAACTTGTACGATGCTGACTCCAGCGACCCCGACGACCTGATTCTTTCGATCACGGGCTTGACTGCCACCGACTTCGACAAGGCCATTCTTGAAAAACTGAGCCCTAATGATCCGGCCGACCGCGCGGTGCGGATTGAATTCAAGCGGATTCAATGAGGTAAATCGTGCGCGCGGTCATCAAAAGTTTTTCAGGCTGGATCGGGCTGGTACTCGTAGCGGCGGCCGCTGGCGCCTTGGCAACCTGGATGTGGATGGGACGGCCAGCCGCAACCCCGACCCCGGCGCAGGGACCCGAAGCGGGCGAGGACGTCGTTGGCTGGCTGGCTGGTACCCCCGGATTGGCGCCGGGCGTCCGCCGGGCGGTACTGATCGATCGCGCTGCGGGCAATCCCGAAGAGGTTGAATTGATCGTGAACGCGGGACGGCCCGTGGACGTGGACACCCCAACGCCAGAAGAGCTGGCGAGAGATGTGATTCTTCTAGAAGCAACGGAACGATCACTTGCTCGGTGCCGGCGCGTTTCGGAAGCAAACGCGGTCATCGTGGCGCGATCGACGTTGAAGTCGCGAGTGGAAAAAGGCCTAAGCATGAAAGCGCGACTTCTGAAGAACGAACTGGAGGGGTATGGTACGGATGCCGGCAAAGCCTTGAATTCGAATAAGTGGGCAGCAGATGTCGACCGTATTCAAGCCCTGGCTGATCAGGCAGAGGTGGCGCCGTCGCCCGCCAAGCCTCTAATGGCGAGCGTGGTCGCGATGGCTATGGGCCAAGCCGACAAACAGCTTAATCACGCGAAGTCTGTCATCACGGCCCTGCGCGCAACCGTTGAGACGTCGCGCAATCCGGTCGAGCCAGTATCCACCACCGCGCAGAACGTGGGGCGCGCGCAAGCCGAGCTGAACGCCTTGGGCCAGACACTCAAGTTGGTTGGCAATGAACGCCTACGTGCTTGGGCGACAACCACAGAAGAAGCGTCGGTGGCCGGGGGTCTTGCGGACTTTGAGCAGCAGCTCTCAACGACGGGCGCAGACCTCACCAAATTGCAACTCACGCTCTACAACCTGTGGGCGATTAGGCAGATTTACGCCGCGGAAGATACTACAGAGTGGACAGTTTACCTCGGATCGGTCGACAGAGGTGTCCTCCACCCATCTGTCGCCGCGATGTGGAACCTCGTCCACGACCGCCGCTTCGCCGAAGTACAGGACCGGGCGGTCAGGCCCGCCGAAGTGCGCCGCCTATTGACGGCCAAGCCGGTCGCACTGGAGCGATTCTGATGCGGTTATCGCGACTGACATTGCTGTTGCTCGCCTGTTTATTTTTCGCCAATGCGGTTCCATTCACGATTGCCGAGGTCCCCGCGGGCGTGACCGACGTTTGGGCCGGGATGAGTCGCAAGGAAGTCCTGCACCGGTTAAACGACAGTGTGAACCCGGGCACCGCAATTCAGAAATACGGCAGCGACTTCGACGCCTATTGGGCGGCATCGGGAGCCGGAAAGACCGGGAAGTTCGCCGAGGCCGAGACCGCAGTGGGCTATCGCCGCTTCGCCCAACAGAAGGGCCTTCCCTTCGACGTGATGCCCACCGGACTTTGGGATCCGGCCCACCCCTATGACCTTGTCGTGCGCGATCTGCGCTCCGGGGCGGAGTCGTCCTACCAGATGAAGCTCGGATTCAACGCATCAATTAGCGCGGTGAGCGACGCAAAGTATGCTGGGGGAACCATCTTGACGACGCCCGATACGCTTGCAGGCATCCGTGAACAACTGGCGTATGAGTCCGCGAAAGCCACTCGGCGAGGACTGCCGTTCGCAGGCAAGTGGGCCGCTGTCGAAGAGGCGCTTGCCATCGGACGTTTGACGGACGAACTACCCGGCGGCTATCGCATCGCGACCCGCGTTTACATCTCTCGGGCTGCCGAGCGGTACTTTAGTCGTGTGTTTGTAAACACTGTGCGCGCGGCCTCGGGTAATCCCGGGGTGGAAGCCTCCCTAGCAACGGTGCCGACGATCGGCGTCGGGGCTCGGGTTTTTGAAGTTACCTTAAAGTCGTCCGGTATGGCGGCGGCGGGCTTCAGCCTCTACCGCGGCTTGGACGACATCGATCGCTACCGCCTCGGCAAGGTAGATGGAATGGAACTCGCCTGCCGACTGACGGTCCGTTACATGATGGCGGAAGCGGGGCTCTATCTTGTGTTTGCCGCAGAGACGGGACCGGTCGGCTGGGTGGTTGTCGGCGGCATCTTTGCGATGGAGACTTCGATTGATGTCTGGAATGGCGTGCAGGATGAACGGTTCCGCCGAACGTTGTTGACGCTCGAGCGGGAAGATCGTTATGCCGAAGCTCGAGCCGCGGTCCTCGCTGATCTCGCGACAGGCCCACAATAAGCGGGCCACGCTAGCGTCCACCAAGTCCTTTTACGTGGCCGCAACTGCTCTGTCTCGACCCTCTGATTCTGGACATTTTACCCGGCGCGCACTTCGCCGCGATGGTGTAGATGATGCAGGATGCTTACCTGCAAATCGCCACGGAAGGTGATGCGGGCGGCCTTTCACCTGGCCAAACAATCCCTTCCGGATTATTCGTGTAAGTTCAGCCGCCGTGACTTCACGCTGCCGCAACTGTTCGCCTGCCTCGTCGTCAAAGAGCAGACGAAGCGTAGCTACCGCGGCGCCGAGGCGTTGCTGTGCGACAGCGAGAGTTGGCTCGCCGACGTCGGCATGCGTCGCGCCCCGGATCACAACACGCTGTGCCGGGCCGCCGGGTTTTTGCTGGGCAAGTTCCGCGTCGGGCGGCTGCTGGACAAGCTCGTGCAGTGGGCGGCGATCGCGCAGATGCTCGGCCTTTCCACCGACCCGCTGGCGATCGACTCCACGACGTACGAAAGCCATCACGTCAGCCGCCATTACGAGCGTCGGTGCCACCAGACCCGCCAGCGCATGCGGAGCAAAGAGGCGAAAAAGGGCCGAAAAACCACGCGGCGTGACACGGTCAAACGGCTGCCCAAACTCGCCATCGGGGTCGCGACGCGCTGTCACCTGATCCTCTCGGCGTGGACCGGCACCGGCGCCGGCAGCGACCACCCGCACGTCGAGCCGCTGCTGTTCGACGCCTGGCGACGCG
>JBKJRK010000511.1:0-3212 GCA_046593135.1 Tepidisphaeraceae bacterium
ACGAGCGTCCGAGAACGCCTTTTGGCCAAAGCGTTCCCCGGCGTTGCGCCGCAGCCGATCTCGCCGAAGCATTCAATCATGACAGGCGGCGTCGCGGAAGCCGATCCGATCGAGCTCAAACTGCGCGCGTATCCGGCCGACCAGTTGAAGATGAAGACGCCGCCGCTTGAGATGCTGACCGCCGGCAAGGGCACCGTCGTGCTGAGCCGGGTTGACGTCACGACCGGCCTGCTCGGGACCAACACGTACACGATCGTCGGCTACGACTCGCCGTTCGCACAAACGATCGTGTGGAACCTGCTGACGTGGGCCCGGAGCAATGCACAATAGAATCCATGATCGTTTATGACAATAAAATAGAGACTTTTGATTTACTGCGTGGCACGGGTTTCCAACCCGTGTTCTTCATGGAAGACACGGGTTGAAAACCCGTGCCACGAGGGTTATCAAAGGCCCCATAGCGAAGTGCCTAGGAAATCCGCAAAAATATTTTTATTGTATCTTGCAAAGAAGAGTATATATTTACGGCACATCAATTCTTAGGATGGCGGAATCGATTCAATAATGTTCGTAGCGGCCGAAACATTGCACCTCGAAGCAAAAAATTACTGCCTGTATTTGGACTCACACCGAGCCTGAAGTGTTAGGCCGCGTCTAAAATGTAGCAGATGATTCAAACATGCGGGCGTGGGCGGAAAGGAGGAAGGGAAGCCGCTTGAGCGCGAGCCGTTCATTGGCAGTTGGAGATTTCATGTCTCCTGTTCGTACACGTTCTTCGAGATTCACATGTCTATTTTCCGGGTACATCACCCGAGGAGTCCACGAATGCGCAAGGCGTTGTTAACTTTAATTGGATTGGCCTCATCTGTGACGCTGGTATCCAGTGTGTCGGCGGGGACATGGTTTACGAAAAAGGTGAACCCGGGCTCGAGCGTTTACGTTCGCTCGGCGCCCGAGGCCTTCATCCTTGGCACGTTAGTCGGCGTCTCGGATTCCGTAAGCGACAAGTTCACGTACAACACGGATAATTCGTCCGGCGCTTACCGGTTTGGTCACGCTCGCGGCAACGCCATCAAGTGTGGCTGGGTGAACATTAACTTTTTCCAGTCGACCACCGTCGTCCACACGAGCGACTGCACCTCCGTCCATTACAGCACGGCCACGCAGCAGGGATCACGGCAGTTTATGCTGGGACTTTACGCCCGTTGCGTGTGCGACTACGTGCCGAACCAACTCGGCGGCGTGGCGCCGTTCTTCATCGACGCCGGCGACGGCACGTTCCAGCAAACGGTGCCGCTCGGCGCCGGAGGTTACCCCGTATACGGAAATTATGACTACTCAACCTATGCGATGAAGAATCCATATGTGGGTACCATTCAACCCGGGGCCGGGTTCTTCTGGCGCTGGGTCTCCGACAACAGCGGCGTCATTCTCGGCAGGATTAACAACGGCGCATCGGCGGGCAACGGCACCTGGGGCTTCATCCCCCGCTACGTGATGCCGCCTGACCTGAGATATGCGGACTACTACGGCGACGCCACCCACGCCCCGAATCTGATAACCCGTACTGACAATCAGGCAGGCAATGGCTGAGCGTACAGTCTCGCAATAATTCATTTTGAGCGAAAAGCGCCTGACTGTTCCTGCTTTCGGGTGATTTTTCGACACAGAAACGGGGTCGCAGTCATCGATTGACTGCGACCCCATTCGTTTGTGCGATACGTCCTGTTGCTCCGACACCGCGCCACGACCGGCCGGCCCATGTTATACGGATCAGGATTGCTTGATGCGCGTGAGCCTTGCACCATTTGCGTCGAACGCCGATGGTGCTTTCACCCCGGGCTACCGCAAAGCGCTGCCCGGAGCCTCGACGGTGCAAGCACCATCGGCGTTATTCCATGAACATGGCGTCCCCATAGCTGAAGAAACGATACCTCTCCTCGATTGCAATTTGGTAGATCCGGCGTTGCTCTTCCAACCCGGCCATCGCGGCCACTAGTGCGATCAGCGTGCTACGGGGGAGATGGAAGTTCGTCACCATCGCGCCGACGTGCTTCCACGCGTACGGCGGATAAATGAAAATGTCCGTCTCGCCCGATCGCGCCTCGAACGCGCGATCCCCCGGCTGGCTTTCCAGCACGCGTGTGCTCGTCGTCCCCACCGCCACGATCCGCCGGCCGTCTTGCTTGGCACGGTTCAAAGCGTCTGCGGCCGATGGTTCAACTGTGTACGTCTCGCAATGCATCACGTGCTCTGACAACCGGTCCGCCGTCACGGGCTTAAACGTCCCAAGCCCGACGTGCAACGTCACGAACGTTTGCTCGACCCCTCGTGCCTCCAACTCCCGAAACAGTTCCGGCGTGAAATGCAGCCCTGCGGTCGGGGCAGCCACTGCGCCGGGTGAGCGGGCGTAGACCGTCTGATACCGCTCGCGGTCGTCCGCGTCTCGATCGTCCGCGTCCTTGCCCCGCCGGATGTACGGCGGCAATGGCATCCGCCCTACCCGTGAGAGAATGACCAGTGCCGGCTCCGTCGTCATGACGCCCAGCTCATATTCTCCGGCATCGAAGGTCGCGATGACGGTCGCCGACAAATTAGCCGCTCGCTCAAACGTCAGCAGCTGCGCCCGTCCCGCCCCGCCGCCGAGGTTCTTCAGCATGACGCGCCACCGGCCCGGCCCGGTTTCGCGGATGAATAGCCCTTCGACGCGCCCGCCGGTCGGCTTTCGCAATACGAACCGAGCCGGCACGACGCGCGCGTCGTTGAACACCAGCAGGTCGCCGGGACGAAGCAACTGCGGAAGGTCCGAGAATGTTCGATGCACAATCGTCCGCTCGTCGCGGCGGTAGTGCAGCAGTCGCGACGCGGCGCGTCGTGCCGTCGGCGTTTGCGCGATCAGCTCGGGGGGGAGCTCAAAATCCAAATCGTCGGTTCGCATTCGATTTCTCACCCGCTGCGCCGCGCGTCAACACCCAACGTTGCACGCACGCATCATCCGGCATAACCGGACCGGCTTGACGACCGTCCGATCAAATCGAATGTAATTAACTTCGCCGGGGATTCCCGGCAGAAATCTCGCGGTTTTCAATACTGGCACGTGGCCCCCGCCGCGGCGCGCACGCCTTTGCCTTACCGAAGGCGTGCGTTCCGAGGACACCGCCAGTCTCGCCGTCGCGTCGCTGGACCTTCAACTGGTCCGGCTCGTCCACGGC
>JBKJRK010000387.1:0-3197 GCA_046593135.1 Tepidisphaeraceae bacterium
AGATCCTTTGCCGTCAGATAGGGGGGGATCTGATCCTGGCGGTCATCGGCGAGATCGGCGTCGATGGCGCAACCTACAAAGCCATGTACTTCGCCGGCGAGGGCGTCCAATCCCTCACCCTCGAAGACCGCATGACCCTGACCAACATGGCCATCGAGGCCGGCGGTAAGAACGGCGTCTGCGACGTCGACGAAAAAACGCTGCAATACGTCCGGGCCCGCTCGAATCTTCCCGACTGGGAAGTGTTCTACGACGACGCCAACGCCCAATACGCCTACGAAGCCGAGTGGGACCTCAGCATCATGGAACCCATGGTCGCCAAGCCCCACTCGCCGGACAACAAGGACACGGCCCAGAACTGCCGTGACGTGAAGCTCGACCGCGCCTACATCGGCTCCTGCACCGGCGGCAAGATCACGGACATGATCATGGCCGCGTCGATCCTAAAGGGGAACACGGTCAAAATCCCCACGTTCGTCGTGCCCGGCAGCACGGAAGTCCACGCCGACATGAAGAACCTGAACGTGAAAGGCCAGCCGAAGGGCGCCGGCGAAAAGAGCATCGAAGACATCCTGAATGACGCCGGGTGCTTGGTCGGCCCGTCGGGTTGCTCCGCGTGCCTCGGCGGACCTGCTGACACTTTCGGCCGGCTGAACGGCGCCGAAGTGTGCATCAGCACGACGAACCGCAACTTCCCCGGCCGGATGGGCAGCACGCGCAGCGCGGTGTATCTCGCGTCCCCATTGACCGTCGCAGCCAGTGCTTTGACCGGCAATGTGACCGACCCGCGCGAGTACGTGAGCGAACCGATCGAGACGGGAATGGCGGGGGTACTCTAATTGAAAATTGGCAAGTCTTGAGGATGTGTATATGGAAGTAGATCGAGCGCGCGTGACACATTATGGAAGCGCGTCAGGATGAAAAAATCCGGGTGAAATGATCACTATGAACACCGCCGCCGCCCAGACGATGCAGTGCATGGAGATCTGGGGCGGGAATCAGCTCGTTAACACTTCGGTCACGATGCCCGGGCTCGAAGCCTGGGTGTACTGCAAGCCGTACGGGCAGTCGGACGCCGGGGGCGGGGACGTGCATTACGTGTCGAGCTGTGCGACGGGGCGCGTGACCCGGCTGCTCGTCGCGGACGTGTCGGGCCACGGGGCGCAGGTCTGCGAGGTCGCGGGCACGCTCCGCTCGCTCATGCGGCGGTACGTCAACTACATCGACCAAACCGAATTCGTCGGCGCGATGAACCGGAAGTTCGTCACGCTCTCGGCCGCCAACTGTTTCGCGACGGCGGTGGTGACGACGTTCTTTGCCCCGACCAACACGTTGTCACTGTGCAACGCAGGGCATCCGCCGCCGTTAAGATATCACGCGCGAACGGGCGGATGGGAGTTTTTTGATCTCGACCGGAGCGTCAGGCCGGACGGCGAGCCGGTCAATATCCCGCTCGGCGTGCTTGACGTGAAGTACGAGCAGCTCGACGTCACGCTCGAAGCCGGCGACCTCGTATTGTGTTACACGGACTCGCTGGTGGAGTCGTGCGACGCTTCCGGCGAGTTGATCGGGCAGCAGGGTTTGCTGGACATCGCGCGGGGGCTGGGCCAAGTCGATCCGGCAGAAATCATCCCCGCGCTGTTGAACGCGATCGGCTCGCTGTATGCCGGCAATCTTGAAGACGACGACGTCACCGTACTCCTCTTTCGCGCCACGGGAAACGGCGTGACGCCGGGGTGGAGGAACAGGCTGCTGGCGCCGGTGCGCGTCGTCCGCGGCGTGCTCGCGTCGCTCCGCCGTGGCGGGGAGCGGGCGCCGCTGCCGGAGATGACGCTGGCCAGTTTGGCTGGAGCGTTCCTCGACGGGTTTAATCGGGTACGCCCGAAGCGCGCCTCGCGCCGCACCCGCGGCGGGCAAGCCTGCCGGCTAAACGGGGGCCGGTGCAACGGTTCATCAAACGGATTAGACTCACGAGCCAAATGACCATGCAGCTCAACTACCAGGCCCCGCCGTCAATGCCCGTTACCACCACCTTTACGATCGAAGGCTACCGCATCCGCCAGTACCTCGGCGTCGTCCGCGGCATCATCGTCCGCGCCCCGACGATCTCCCAGGGAATCCTCGGCGGCCTGAAAAGCATCATCGGCGGGAACATCGGCGCATACTCCGAAATGTGTGAGCAGGCACGCCAGCAGGCGTTCGACCTGCTCCTCGAACACGCCCGCGCCGTCGGCGCCAACGCCGTCGTCGGCCTCCACTACGACGCCTCGGAAATCGGCGGAAAGAACGCGTCGGCGACCGAAGTGCTTTGCTATGGCACGGCGGTGGTGATTGAGCCCGCGGGATGAGTTTTGAATTTGAAGACAGAAGACAGAAGACAGAAGATAGAGGATACAGGATAGCGGCGACGCGTAAGCGCTATCCTCTATTCTCTACCCTCTATCCTCTTCTTGATGCCTCGGCATCCGCGCAAATCGAGTATGTTGTGCCGGCCATGAAACATCTGCGGGAAGAGTTGTGGTTCAACACCCCGGGCCGGCGCGGTTATGTCAACATTACCGACCAGATCGAGTCGCTCGTCCGCCGGAGTGGCGTGCAACACGGGCTGTGTCTCGTCAACGCCATGCACATCACCGCCAGCGTCTACATCAATGACGACGAGCCGGGGTTGATTCAGGATTTTGACGAATGGATCGAGAACCTCGCGCCGTTCGACGCGTCGCCCACGCGTTACCGTCATAATCGCACGGGCGAAGACAACGCCGACGCGCACATCAAGCGGCAGGTCATGGGGCGCGAGGTGGTTGTCGCGATTACCGACAACAAGCTCGATTTCGGCCCTTGGGAGCAGATTTTCTATGCCGAGTTTGACGGGCGGCGCAGGAAGCGCGTGCTGGTAAAGATCATCGGGGAATAACCATGCGATCGGCTACGATTTTCCTGTTCACGCTTTCCCTGCTCCTGCCTCAGCCGCGGCCCGCGCTCGGCGATCCGCCGTCGCGCGAGGACGTCGAGCAACTGGCCGGTCCGCTCGTCGAGCGGGAGTGGGTTCAGGGGTTGGTCGTCGGGATCATCGACAGGGACGGCCCGCGGGTGTTCGGCTTCGGCCGGGCCTCGGACGCGAAAATGGATGCACCCGACGGCAACACCGTGTTTGAGATCGGGTCGGTTACCAAGGCGTTCACCGGCGTTTTGCT
>JBKJRK010000172.1:0-6321 GCA_046593135.1 Tepidisphaeraceae bacterium
TCTTCGCCGACATGCGAAAGACGACTTCGCCTCCAGGCTCCGCCTGCTCCGCATCGCGGCGCGGCGGCGGAAGGGCACGAGCACGGTTCTGCTCCAGAATTTCCTGACCGATTCCGACGAGCGGATCGTCCGCATGGCGGCCCGTGAGATCGTCCGCCGCCGGCCGGCGGACATGGAGAACATTCTGCTCCAGCTCATGACGACGGCGGGGAATTCCGTCCGGCGGGTCATCAGCCGGGCGATCGGGCAGGCCGGCTTCGAGCATTTTTGGACGCGCTACGACCGACTGCCAAAGACGACGCGCCGCCAGGCCGGCAAGGCGATGATCAAGATCCTTCCCGACGCGATTCAACGGCTCCAGCGTCGCCTGGCCGCCGGCCCGACCGACCAGCGCCTCAAGGCGATGCAGATGACCGCCGAGCTCGGCCTGGCCGAGACGCTCCGCGAAACGCTGCTGAGCGTTGCGACCGATCCCAACCCCCGGCTGCGGAGCAAGGCGGTCGTGCTGATCGGCGGGCTGCCGAGCGCCACGCCCGAGCCGCTTGTCGAACGGCTTTTGAACGACACCGACGCGCGGGTCAGGGCCAACACCATCGAGGTGCTGGAGGCGAACAAAAGCATGCAGTTCCTGCCCGTCCTTGCCCAGCGTGCCCGGGCCGCCAACAGCCGCGAGCGGGCGAACGCGATCAAGGCGTTGAACGCGATGAAAGTCGGCGCCGCGGCCGCCCAGCTCGGATTCATGTTGAAGGACGAGCGGCCGGACCACCGAATTTCCGCGCTGTGGACGCTGCGGCAGGTCGGGTGGTGGAAGCTCCTGAGCGAGGTCGGCCGCCTTGCGCGCGAAGACAACAATTTGAAGGTCCGCCGCTACGCGCTCGGCATCCTTCGGAACGTCGCCGAGCTGGCAAAGCAGCAACAGGCTGAGAAGAAGGCGGGATAATGACGAGTTCAGGATACAGAATGCACAACGCACAATGGGAAGCGTGGAAACCGCGCGCAATCCGCGGAATTCCCATTCTCGTCTATTCACTATTCATCATTCTACATTCTCCATTTCCCGCGTCGGCGGCCCCGTCCCAGGAAGAGGTTTTCAAGAGCATTCAGCGAAACGTCGGAGGCCAGCAGTCAGAAGGGAGCGGGAAAGGGATGGCGGTGCTGGCGGGGGGGACGGCGGCACTGATCATGGTGATGTTGATCGGGTCGCGCCTCAAACGTCGGCAGGCGTCGCCGCAGTCTTTGCACCATCCCGGCCGGCTCCTACGCGAGGTGATGAAGACCGTCCCGCTGAAAAAGAAAGAGCTGAAACAACTCAAGCTGCTGGCGGAGGCCTCGCGCGAGGAAGAAGACGGCGGGGTTCAAAGCCCCCTGACGCTCCTGCTGTGCCCGTCGGTTCTGTCACGCACGCTGAAAAAGCACCCGGCGAAAGTAGACCGGGGCGTGATGGGAAGCTTGGTGAGAAAGATGGGGACGAGAGAAGTCAAAAGTCAAAAGTAAGAAAATCAAAGAGGCGGCATCGACAGCCGGTTGGACTGCGACGCCGCCTCTTCACTTTTTGCTCTCCATTTCTTTACCGCTGCGCCTGCTCGTAATATCCCACGTAATACAGGAACCGGTTCTGGTTCAGGATCGGGATGGTCAGCGAAATCGCCTTGCCGCGAATGTCCAGGTACGCGTCGAGCTGCTTCTGGGCGTTTTCGCGAAGGGTGATGTCGGTGGCGCTTTCGTCGGACTCCTGAACGGGAACTTCCGGCTCCTTGCCGAGGACGACGAAGTCGGTGTTGACGTTGACAGTGTCCTGCAGCTTGCCGCCCCATTGCGTGATAAGCCGCTGGATGACGGCGGCGTCGCCGGGCTTGGCCACGCCGCTCTGGTCGAGGTCGAAATCGCCGAAGACGACAAAGTTGTACTTCATGTTTTTGTCGTAAACGAGGTTGGCGACGACGTCGCCTTCGATGACCGGCTCGCCCTGGCTCTTGCGGATGATCCGGGCTTCGCTCTGGCCGGGGCCGACGCGCACGACTTCAATCGACGCTTTGCCCTTGGGCAGGGTCGCGTCGTCGTTCGCTTCGCCGGCCAGTTCCGGAATGCCGGCAAACCGGTCGTACACTTCAAACGTCATGCCCGGCGCGAGCTGGTCGCCTTGGCCGAGGTTGATGAACACGTTGTCGTTGCCCGGGACGCGGACGATCCGCCCGTCGGCTTGGCGGACCACGCCCTCCTTCGCGCCGGCGGCACGCATCGGCTCGAGCTTGGCCTTGAGGACTTCAATCTCCTTCTGCAGGCCCGCCACCTTCGCGTCACGTTCGCCAACTTCTTTTTGGCGCTCGCCGGCTTCGCCTTGGGCGGCTTGGAGGGCCCGGCTCGTTTCTTCCTGAATCTTCGCGACCGACTGGTCGTTCGCGGTGCGTTTGGCGTCGAGATCGGCCAGGGTGCTGGTGACCTGCTTACCCTGCTCGTCGAACTTGCCCGTCAGTTCCGCCCGCACCTGCTCGCGCTGGGCGATCTCGTCCTGAATTTTCTGGGCGGCGGCGGCGAGCTGCTCGTCCTTCTGCTTTAGCTCGGCGCTCTGGCCCTTCACCTTCGCCACCAGCTGGCTGACGGCCTCCCCGAGGCTGCTCGAAGGGGAAAGCGCGACGCCGGTCGCGAGGACGGCCTTATCCGTTGCCTCGGCCCGCGCCTTGGTGATCGCCTGCTCGACCGCCGTCGGCGCCGGGTGCTGAGCCCCCGCGATGGCCTGGCCGAACTTGTCGCGCTGGTTCAGCGCGATCTGAATTGCGCTGAGGTTCGCGTTGGCGCCTTCGCCGCCGCGGGCATCGACCAACGCCTGGACGGCCGGGTCGGCCTGGGCGTCTCCGCTCGCGTACTGGTTAAACCTGTCGGTGGTCGTCTTCAGCGAACCTTGGGCCTTGCTCGCCTCGGCGCTGTAGTAAAACGCGAAGATCGCGCTGGTGACGAACAGGATCGACAATACGACGACGGCGGTAATCAAACCGGCGCGGGAACCTTGCGGGCTCATGGGGGGCGGCATGCGGGACCTCCGAATGAACGGGTGTGTGACTCCGTGGTGAGCGCTCGGGCAGCGGCGGTCTTTCCGCCAACTTCGGACAAACACCGATGTTAACCGTCCGGCACGAAACCGGTCAAGGAATTACGCGCGGCGCACCGGACGGGTTGTCTAACACCGCTTTATTAGGCCCGAGATATTTTAGGGCCTGCTGTGCCGCCGCCTAGGAAGCCGCGACAGCCGCTTGCGGTTTCGCGGACAGGCACAAGCGGTCTGCGAAACCACAAGCGGGCGACCGGCTGGATCTGTCGTGCAGTTGACAGGGGATAGCTTCCGTTTCCTTCTCTCATCTGCGGCACAAATAGGGAAAAGGCGTATCCCCCGGTGCTGAAGTTGCGGGACCGATCGCCTAAAATCGACCTACCCCATGCCCGACAAAAGCTTTTACATCATTGACGGCCACGCCCAAATATACCGGGCTTACTTCGCGCCTTTCCGGGACCTCACCAGCCCGACGGGGGAGCCGACCAAGGCGACTTACGTTTTCACACAGATGCTGCTCAACCTCATCGAGCTGCGCAAGCCAGATTACCTGGCGATGGTGATTGACGGGGCGGCGGAGGGTGAGGAGCCGGCTCCGGTGTTTCGGCAGGCATTTTTCCCGGAATACAAGGCCACGCGGAAATCGCCGCCGGATGATTTTCATCCGCAGGAGCAACGCATTCTCCGGATCGTCCGCGACGCCGGCATCCCCATCTTCGCCAAGGCCGGTTTTGAAGCCGACGACCTCATTGCTACGATGGCTAAGCATTTGTGCGATAAAGGCTTCGAGACGTTCATGGTCTCGAAAGACAAAGACCTCCGGCAGGCGGTTAATGACTGCACGAAGATGTATGACGTGCAAACCGACCAAGTCTGGGACGCCAAATCCCTTGAGGACAAGCTCGGCTTTGGACCGAGTGAGGCAATCGAAATCCAGACCCTCATCGGCGACGCGATCGACAATATCCCCGGAATCCCCGGCGTTGGCGAGAAGACGGCAGCCAAGCTCATCAAGAAGTACGGCTCGGCTGACGCGGTCCTGAAACATCTCGACGAGTTGACGCCCAAGATGCGCGAAAATTTCGAGAAGTACGGCGACCGCCTGCCTCTTGCCCGCAGGCTCGTCACATTGAAAAACGACGTCGAATTCGACTTCGCACCCGAAACGTGCAAGTTCGTCGGCCTGAACGCCGAAGGCCTGCGTCCGCACCTCCAGACGCTCGGGTTTCAAAACCTGCTCAAGCGACTGCCGTCCGAAGCGCCGAAACATCAGACACCACTGGGCTTGCCGCCGGTGAAAAAGGGCAATTTTGAGGAAGGGCTCTTCGGCACGTTCGCCGAGCCGGCCGGAAAGGCGTTGAAAACTTCCCCGGCGGCGGCACCTGTACTCGAAGAGGGCATCGCCACCGGTGCCGACTGCAAATATGAACTCGTCCAGACGCCCGAGCAGTTTGACGCGTTCATTGCCGAACTAAAGCAGCAGAAGCGATTCGCTTTTGACACGGAAACAGATTCCCTCGCCGCCGTCGGCTCCCGGCTCGTCGGCATGAGCTTCAGTTGGCAGGCCGGCCACGGCTACTACGTCCCGCTCTGCGGGCCGGCCGAATCGCTGCTGCTCCCGTGCGAGCAGGTAATTGCCGCCCTCAAACCAATCCTCTGCGACCCCGAGATCAAAAAAGTCGGCCACAACATCAAATACGACTTGCTCGTCATGCGCCAAAACGGCCTCGACCTCCGCGGCGTCGAGATGGATTCCATGATCGCGGCGTTTCTTCTCGACAGCGGCCGGATGCAGTACGGCATCGACAAGCTGGCGCTGGACCTGCTCAAGTTCCGCAAGGTCCCGACCGTCGACCTGCTCGGCAAGGGCAAGACCCAGATCACGATGGACCAGGTCGAGCTTCAGAAGATCGCGTGCTACGCGTCGGAAGACGCCGACATCGCGCTGCGTTTGTGCGACCTGCTCACGTCGAAGCTCGACGAATATCCCGACTTGCGCAAGCTCGCCGACGACGTCGAGTTTCCTCTGATCGACGTCCTGGTCGAAATGGAAAACAACGGCGTCGCGATCGACCCGGCGATCTTGAAAGAGCAAAGCGACGTCCTCGCCGGCCGGATCGAAGAATTACACGGCCGGATTCAGAAAGTGGCCGGCTTTGAGTTCAACCCCGACTCGCCGAAACAACTCGCCGAGGTGCTGTACAACAAGCTCGGCTTGAAGGTCGTCAAGCGCACGAAGACCGGCCCGAGCACGGACGTCGAGGCGCTGGAAAAATTGGAAGACAAGCACCCCGTGCCCCGGCTCATCCTCGAATACCGCGGCATGATGAAGCTGAAAAACACCTACCTCGACAACCTCGCCCACGACGTCAACCACAAGACCGGGCGCATTCACGGGTCGTTCAACCAGACCGGCGCCGCGACCGGCCGGCTGAGCATGAGCGACCCCAACCTGCAAAACATCCCGATCCGCACCGACGAAGGCCGCCGGATTCGACTCGCGTTTGTTCCGGGCGACCTGGTGAACAACGTGCTGCTCACGGCCGATTACAGTCAGATCGAGCTGCGCGTACTCACCCATTTTACGCAGGAGCCGGCATTGTTACGGGCCTTCGAGGCCGACGAGGACATTCACCGCGCCGTGGCGTCGGAAGTCTTTTCGACGCCGCTGGCGGACGTCACTCGCGAGCAGCGGAACTCGGCCAAGACGATCAACTTCGGCATCATCTACGGCGTCAGCGCCTACGGCCTGGCCCGCCGGATCGAAGGCCTCACGATGCAATCCGCCGCCGAACTGATCGCCAGCTACAACCGCCGCTTCCCACGCATCCATGAGTTCCTGGCGCAGTGCGTCAAACACGCCCAGGACCACGGCCACGTCCAAACCATCCTCGGCCGCCGCCGTTCCCTCCCCGACATCAACTCCGCCATTATCGCCATGCGCAACGCCTCCGAGCGCATGGCCATCAACAGCGTCGTCCAGGGCTCCGCGGCCGACCTCATTAAGATCGCGATGCTCAACGTCTACCGAGAACTCAAAAACCCGGCGAACAAACATTCGAGCAAACTGCTTCTCCAAGTCCACGACGAACTCGTCTTCGAAACCCCCGAGTCCGCGGCGGAAGCCGAATCCAAAATGGTCCGCGACCAAATGATCCGGGCGGGGGACATGCTGAAATTGAAAGTGCCGTTGAAGGTCGAAGTGGGGTGGGGGAAGAACTGGCAGGAAGTGAAGTGACCAACGAAAATCCGCCGCACCGGCAACGACTCCGATC
>JBKJRK010000222.1:0-7784 GCA_046593135.1 Tepidisphaeraceae bacterium
CGCATGTCGCAACTGTGGGTATGACATCCGGAGGAAGGGAGCCGGCGTCGTTCGCGTGCGATGCGGGTCGCCGGTGACGCGAGGTATTAAGTTCAGTGCGGTCGAGGCCAAGAGGGCACTCGCAAGCATCTCGGGGTTTATCCTGGCAGTATAATGGGAAGGCGCAAGGGGGTAACAACGGACCGAAAAGAGATTCGGCGACCGTTGCCGCCCTGTCGCCCGTTCACTTTTTCGGGCGGAAGAGCAGTGCTCAAAATGCGCTATTGCAGGGGAGACGGCGGATGTCTCCTTCTCCGCCCACGCAGGCTCAAGTCCTCTGGCTGATCCATATGATCAGCGCAACAATCAACAGGATGCCGACGATAGTCCAGATCAGGCCACGATTCATGTTTCATCCGATCGAGCCTGTTAACGGCTCGGCTAATTGCGACCAACGTCCGATTCATTTCCCGCAGTCGCTGGCGGCTACGGCCTTCAAGGCGGCGACGGGTCACCGCAAACACGGTGATGTGGAAGACATGGTATCGAAGAGTCCGCTGGTGTGTCAGCGGCAAAAATAAGCGTTCCGGATCGGGCCACCGGTTGTTGGATCGGCTTTGGGATTTGGGTGGGTGCCGACGCGACCCATTGACTTTGCACCCGCGTTCAACCCGGATACGATGCCGGTTTCAAGACGAAACGGGAACAAAACGCGATGTCCAACGATCCACGCAGTGACGAGTTGAAACAGAAGTTCCGGCCGGACCAGAGCGCACTCGACGCCGAAGTCGAAGCGGCGCTGGCCGACGTCTCGATGGACGCGCTGTACGGCTTTGATAAGCCGCAGTCCGCCGAGGCTTCCCGCGCGGGGGGGACGGGCGGGACAGGGGGGGCAGGGGGAGGCGGGCATATCCCGCAGAAGGGGTTCCGGCGGGGGAAGATCGTCTCCGTCGGCAAGGACGACGCGTTCGTCGATTTCGGCGGCAAGAGCCAGGGGATCGTCTCGCTCGTTCAATTCCTCGACACCGAACCCCCCAAGATCGGCGACGAGTTGGATTTTCACGTCGAGCGGTACGACGAGCGGGAAGGGCTGCTGATCTGTAGCCGTAAAGGCGCTTCGGCGACCAACGTGAGCTGGGGGACGCTGGAAGTTGGGCAGGTCGTCGAGGGCAACGTGACGGGCATGAACAAGGGCGGGCTTGAGGTGGACGTGAAGGGCATGCGGGCCTTCATGCCGTCGGGGCAAGTGGACCTGTATTTCCAGAAAGACATCTCGACGTTCATCGGCCAACGCGTCAAGGCCGAAGTGATGCAGTTCGACCCGCGGGCGAAGAACCTGATCATCAGCCGGCGGAACGTGCTGGAGCGCGAGAAGGAAGAATCGAAGACGAAGTTGATGGAAGAGTTGGCCGAAGGGCAGATGCGCCGCGGCACGGTCCGCAGCGTGACCGACTTTGGCGCGTTTGTCGATCTGGGCGGCGTCGACGGGCTATTGCATGTAAGCGAGATGAGCTTTCGGCGCGGGCGGCACCCGAGCGAGTTCGTCAAAGTGGGCGATCTGGTTGACGTGAAGATCGTCAAGATTGATAAGGCCACCGGGAAGTTGAGCCTGAGCCTCAAAGGCGCGATGGCCGACCCGTGGGCGGGGGCGGAGACGAAGTACCAGGTGGGGATGCAGATCACCGGCCGGATCACGCGCGTGCCGCAAGAGGGGTTTGGCGCGTTCGTCGAGGTCGAGGAAGGCGTCGAAGGGTTGCTGCCCGTCAGCGAGATGAGCTGGCAGCGGATTCGCCACCCGAGCGACGTGGTGAAGGAAGGCGACACCGTCCGGCTGGTCGTGCTGTCGCTCGACCCGGCACAGCGGAAGGTGTCGTTTAGCTTGAAACAGGCCGGGCCTGATCCGTGGAAAGATGTGAAGGACCGCTATGCCCTGGACATGGTGGTGAACGGAACCGTCACGCGGGTCGTCGATTTCGGGGCCTTCATCGAGTTGGAGCCGGGGCTGGAAGGATTGGTTCACATTTCCGAGCTGGCGGGCAACCGCGTGCGGTCGAGCAGCGACGTGGTGAAGCCGGGGCAGGACGTGAAGGTGCGGGTGCTCGAGATCGACCCCGAAGCCCGGCGGATTTCGCTGTCGATACGCCGCGCGGTCGAAGTGGCTCCTGTGGCGGGCACTACACCAGCGATGCCGGCGGGAGAAGCGGTTGGGGCGAAGAAGTCGAATAAGAAACGCCCGCCGCTTAAGGGCGGGTTGGACTGGAACTGGTGAGGGCATGATCCGTTCGTCCTCCGCGATACTCGCTTTTGTAACGGTGGGTTTGGCAATTTTCCCGGCTCGCGGCGCAACGCCCGCACAGGTGAACGACGCCCTCGAGCAAGCCAAGCAGTACCTCTATTCCAAGCAGAAAAACGGCAACTGGGAAAGAGTCCCGGAGCGCGAAGAGCGTGACCGGTCCATTGATTCCTCCGGACAGAACACCGCCAGCACCCAGTGGGGCGGCCAAACGGCGCTGGCGGTTTTCGCGCTGATGGTCGCCGGCGAAGACCCGCAGGGTCCCAAGCTCGCGCCCGCCGTCGAATTCGTCAAAAAGGCGGACATCATCGGCACGTACGCGCTCGGCGTGCGGTGTCAGGTTTTGCTCAAGCTGCCGCAGACGGAGGACGTCAAGGCCCTTATGCGCAAGGACCTGTCGCGCCTCGTCGGCATGATGAAGACGAAGGACCACGCCAAGGGGTTTTACGATTACGACGACGACGGCGGCCCGCTGAGCTACAGCCTGAGCCGCGCGCAGTACGCCGTGCTGGGGGTGTGGGCGGCGGCGCAGTCGGGGCAGGAGGTGTCGTCGAACTACTGGACGGCGGTCGAGAAGGCGTGGGTCGACGCCCAGGAAAAAGACGGCGGGTGGCGGTACTGGCCGCACAAAACCACCTACCCCGTGACGGCGGGCATCACCGCCGTCGGCATCGCCACGCTGTTCATCGTCCAGGACCAGATTTACTCGGGGCGCGGCATCGACTGCCGCAGCTCCGGCGACATCCCCGCGATTCAGAAGGGGATCGACTGGATGACCAAGAATTTTGACCGGTTCGCCAGCGACACCGAGTACCCGCGTGAGTTTCCCAACCCGACGCTGTACGCCGTCGAGCGCGTCGGCGTCGCCGGGGGCCTGAAGTATTTCGGGAAGAACGACTGGTTCAAGAAGGGCAGCGAATACCTTCTGAAGACGCAAAAGACCAACGGCTCCTGGAGCGGCGGCTTGAGCATTCACTCCGACACCTGCTTCGGCATCATCTTTTTGTCACGCGGCCGGGCGCCGGTGATTTTCAACAAGCTCGATTGGGCCGCCGACGACAAAGCCGTCACCGGCAACTGGAACCGCCGGCCGCGCGACATCGCCAACGTCACGCACTGGATCGGCCGCACGAGTGAGCGCGAGCTGAACTGGCAAATCGTCGACCTCCAGGCGCCGATCGAGGACTGGCACGACGCGCCGATCCTGTACCTGAGCGGAAGCGATCCGATAAAGATCACGGACGTTTACAAGGCCAAGCTCAAGCAATACGTCGAAGAAGGCGGGATGATCCTCGCCCACGCAGACTGCGGGAAAAGCGAATTCGTCGGGAGTATTAAAACGCTGGCCGGGAGCATGTTTCCCGGCTACGAGCTGCGCGAGCTGGCCGCCGACCACCCGATTTATAAATCGGTTTTTTCACGGGAAAAATGGAAGAGTAAGCCGAGCGTGCTGGGCCTGAGCAACGGCGTGCGCGAGCTGATGGTGGTGATCCCGCAGGCCGATCCAGGAAAGGCCTGGCAGATCGGCGTCGTCAAGGGCCGGGAAGACGCCTGGCAGCTCGCCGCCAACATCGTTTACTACGCCGCCGAGCAGCGCAGCCTTCGGAACAAGGGTGAGACGTTTCTTGTCGCGGATGATCCTTCGATCAAGACGACGGCGTCGCTCAAGCTCGCGCGCCTGAAGTACAAAGGCAACTGGGACCCGGAGCCCGGCGGGTGGCGCCGGTTGCGGAACATCCTGCGCCGCAACGACAGGCTTAACGTCGTCATCGAACCCGTGGACCTCGACTCCGGCTCCCTCGAAGGCGTCCAGGTCGCCCACCTCACCGGCACCACCAAGTTCAAGCTCGACGGCGCCGCCAAGGCCAAGCTGAAAAAGTTCGTCGCGGGCGGCGGTACGCTGGTCATCGACGCGGCGGGTGGGGCGGAGCCGTTCGCGTCGTCGGTTGAAGAGCAAGTGGAATCGCTCGGCACGGGCGCCGAACTGGAGATTCTGCCCCCCGATCATTCCCTTTTCGGCGGCAAGGACGGCCCGAAAATCGGGTACCGGCCTTTCGCCCAGCACGTTCTGACGGGAAAGCTCAATGCGCCGCGCATCAAGGCCGTCCGCGTCGCGGACCGCGCGGCAATTTTGTTCAGCCGGGAAGACCTCAGCGGGGGGCTCGTCGGCCAAACCGTCGGCGGTATCGTCGGTTATACCCCGGGCACCGCCACGGAACTCATGCGGCGGATCGTCCTGCGGGCGGCCGGGCTCGAACCGTCCGCCGCGCCTACCCCTGCCACCAAACCAGTAAAAGCCAAAACCAAGGTCAAGGGTAAAAGCAAAGGCAAGAAACCTGCGGCCAAGCCTATTGATGCTAAACCCGATCCATCTGCCCCGGTTGATGATTCCGGGCTGGATTGATTACAAAGTGAAACGGAAACGGGCGCCGCGCGTAAGAGCTTTGGGTGCTTCAAGTGGCATACACAGTTTGACGGGCCGTTAATCTCAAACAATGAGGAACTGATGAACATGAATCGTTTAATTCTGGCCGGCTTCGCACTCGTTTTCTGCTCGTCGATCGGTTTCGTCGCCTTCGCGGCTGGTGAGGAAGAAGGTTTCACGTCGCTGTTCAACGGCAAAGACGTCACCGGCTGGGTATACGGCGGTGAAAAAGGCAAGATCGGCGAGGGGTACAGGGTTGAGAACGGCGCCCTCTACTGCACCAAGGACGACGGCGGAAATCTGTTCACCGAGAAGGAGTACGCCAACTTCGTCCTCCGCTTCGAGTTCAAGCTCGAACCCAACGCCAACAACGGCATCGGCATCCGCGCGCCCCTGGAAGGCGATATCGCCTACTCCGGCATGGAAATCCAGGTCCTCGACGACAGCGGCTCCAAATACACGACCCTCAAGCCCTGGCAATATCACGGCTCGGTGTACGGCTGCATCGCCGCCCGCCGCGGCTCGCAGAAGCCGGTCGGGGAGTGGAACACCGAAGAAATCGTCGCCGAGGGACGGCGCATCAAGGTAACCGTCAACGACAAGGTGATCGTCGACGGCAGCCTTGACGACATCAAAGACCCCGAAGTCCTCAAGGCCCATCCCGGCCTCGCCCGCCCGACGGGCCGGATCGGCCTGCTCGGCCACGGTACGCGCGTGGAGTTCCGCAATATTCGCGTTAAAGAGCTGAAGTAAATGCCCCCGGTGGGAATCGAACCCACACGACCTTTCGGTCAACGGATTTTAAGTCCGTAGCGTCTGCCTTTCCGCCACGAGGGCCTGTCGGAAACGTTAGCAGCGGCGGGGGAAAAGTAAACGACGTCGGTTCCAGACGGATTCCATCTGATTCCCGCGCCCGGAGTATCCCGGTCGGTTCGCGGCCGCCCGCAGGGCGGCAGGTCATCCTTGACGTGAGATCAACTGAAATCCCTCAGACGCTCATCGCGAATCGCCCGATAGCCAAAATTCGGCCAGACGCAGGTCTGTTGACGTGGTGATCTTGAGGTTGCGATCCTCCCCTTGGGCTAGCCAGACTTCCCGGCCGGCGAGTTCGAGGAGCTGCGCGTCGTCCGTTATCTCGGCAAGCGGCAGGGGGCACGTCTCATACGCCGACAAAAGATCGGCGCGGCGCATGATCTGGGGCGTCTGCATCGCCCACAGGCTTTGACGGGGAAGAGTTCTTTCGACGCGGGCCGGCAGGGGGCCGGCGGCTTGTTTGATCGTGAGCGTGACGGGCAGGGCCGGGACCGCCGCCCCGTGCTGTCGGGCGGCGGCGAACGTTCGGTCGATCAATTCCCGAGACACCAGGGGGCGCGCCGCGTCGTGGACGGCGACCCATTCGAAATGGGAGGGAATCTGCCGCAGCGCGCTTAGGACGCTCTCGGCACGCGAAAGGCCGCCGTCGCAGAACAGGACGCGGGGATCAAGGCCGCCGGTATCGTCCGCCAGCGCAAGCTCGATTCGATCCCGCTGATTGGTCGGCAACGCGACAAGCTCCACGTCCTCGCGCAAAAGAAACGCCCGCACGGCGTGGCCGATGACGGCCCGCCCGTTCAACGGTTCCAGCAGCTTGTCACGCCCGCCGCCGAAGCGAACCGAACGCCCGGCGGCCGGGAGGATGACGGCGAGGTCGGCCATGAGACCAAAGGCAGAATGCGGGTCAAATGCAGAATGTAGAATGATGAATGCAGAATGAGGAGAATACGGCGTGCAGCGCCACCAGTGGTCTTTTATTCTGCATACTCATTCCTCCTTCTACATTTTATTTCGCCGTTTCTTCCAACAGTTGCAGTTCTTCTACCGCGAGCTTCACGGGCTTGCCGTCGATCGCGCCTTCGGGCTGCAGGCCGAGCAGGTAGCAGAGCGTGGCAAATGTATCCGTCGTTTGGACGGAAAGCGTGGGGTCGCGGCTGAGGTCGTAGTCTTTGCGGAGGCCGGGCCCGTTGATGATCCAGGGGATGTGCTGGCTGCGAGCGCCGGTGGGGTCGGCGTCTGGGGTTGCGGTCCCGTGGCTGCGACCGGCGCCGCCGTGGTCGGCGGTGATAAGGAAGACGGTCTTGTCGCGCGTCCCGGATTCATCGACCGCCGCGACGACCTTGCCGATCTGCGTGTCGACGTCTTCCATCGCCGCGACCTGCTCCGGCGACGCCCAGCCGCTGGCGTGGCCGACGTGGTCGACGCCGGGGAAGTGAACGAACAGCAGTTCGGGACGGTACCCATGAATCATGTCGACCGCAGCCGCGGCGACCTCTTCGTCGCTGTTGGCAGCCTTGGTCCATGCCTTCCCGATATGGCCCGGCTGGGCGAACGCGCTGAACTTGCTCTTGCCCGCGACGATTGCCGTGGTCATGCCGTGGCGAATGGCGATTTCAAAGACCGTCGGCACCTTGGGCCGGGCGCCGGCGGGGTCGGTGTTGTCGAGCTCCTTGTTCCAGGTGATGCCGTGCTTCTCTGGCGTGACACCCGTGAGCATACTGGCGTGCGACGGCAGCGTGACGGCGACAGGGATGGTGCGGGCCCAGAAGGTGTAACTGCCCGTTTCCATCAGCTTTCGAACGTTCGGCATCTTCGCCCGCAACAGCACGTCCGGGCGGCAGCCGTCGATGCTGATGAGCACCGCCCGCTCGATCTGCGGGACCGGCTTTTCAAGCCGAGGAAGTGCGACGACGGGTTGCGTGCCGCCCGCCGGTGCTTCGGCATGCGCCGCGACCTGTGCGAAGCCCGCCACAAGAGAGACCAAGGCGATGGCAACGATAATGTGACGACGATTTCGCTTCATTTAGGATTTCGCACCGCCGTGTTTGTAACGGGCTATTCTACCCCCGGCAAGAATGGCGGGTGGCGTCGGTCTTTCGGTCCTATGCAACGCTTCATCCCGTGAGAGACGAATCGGGGAAGCTTCAAAATGCTCAACCAGTGAGCGGACCAGTGGGCTGTCGCGTTAATTCTAGATGAAATGACGCAGCAAGCGTCGCCGTTCGGGTAGTGCAAGCCAGCCGATCCACTGCAGGGGTTAGGACGGGGCCGCAG
>JBKJRK010000264.1:0-2779 GCA_046593135.1 Tepidisphaeraceae bacterium
AAATATTTTGCGGGAATTCGTGCTTAAGTATTGCATGAATAAATGATTATGGGAATGGATTAGTCCATCGGCCTCGCAGCGGAAAGCATCGTTTTTTTGCTACCGACGGGGCACCGATGCGCACCGATTGGATTTGGATCCATCGGTTTGGATCGGAATTCATTGGTGAAAATCAGTGCCCCATCAGTGGCTGAAACAGGCATTCAGGAGAGCAAGACGAGATTTGGATACAGAGAGGATAACTTGCAGGCGAGGGGTGCGGCGGGTATCTTTCCCGACCCGATTGATCGGCCGGGCGTGGGCGCAAACCCGCACCCTAGCCGGTCGTAGAATTTTTTGAGGTCGGACTGACGTCGCATGAGCGGGAATTTTTCTGCGCGACGCACGACCGGCCAAGGAGTCTGACAGTGCAAGCGAAGATCCATCCCCGTTACCAGACCTGTTCCGTCCACTGCGCCTGCGGCAACACGTTTACCACTCGCAGCACACAAGCCAAGCTGACGGTCGACATTTGCAGCAATTGTCACCCGTTTTTCACCGGAAAGCAGAAGTTCGTCGACACCGCCGGCCGCGTCGAGCGGTTCAGCAAGAAGTTCGGCGGCACCTACAGCTTTCAGAAGACCGCCGGGCCGGCCGCCGCTCCGGCTGCCGCCAAGTAGCCGACGCTTGCGCGACGGCTGTCCGTTGCGGAAAGACCGTCGCAATCGCTCAATCATCGCCGTTGCTCGGAAGAGCCCCCGTCAACACTTTCCGACAACGGCGATGCTCTTTTGATACGGAACGGATGACGCGACGGATCAGTCATTCCGGATCACCCATTCTCGCATTCGTCGGGATCCTGCTCGCCACGCTTGCCGGATGTCGCGCCGGGCCGGAGGCGAGAATTCCGCCGGACCGGCTTTCCCCGAGCGGCGACCGACTGATTTTTCCGGGTTTGAGCGTTCCGGCGCCGTTGGAATCGGTAGAGGCCGTCGTGGTGCCGCCGGCCGGGTGGGCAATGGAACCGCTCAAGGCGTCGGACCGCCACAATCACCAGGTCTGGCTGAGCCCGAGCGGCCGCACCGCTTACGGGGTCATCCGATTCAAGATGCCCCTTCCCGTCGGCGCCGACACCGCCTTGCGTCTGGGCTTTCTCCCCGCCATGAAGAAAGCCGAAGGTGAAGCGAAGCTGGTTTCAAGCGACCGCGACCCGGGACTACCGGGATTGCGCTTTGTTGTCGTCGGTGGAAAGTACGTCCTTCGCGCTAACCTGATCACCCGCGGCTGGGGCGGGTGGGCCGTCTACGCGGGCACGTTAAAAGACACGGAAGTCGTCCCTGAAGAACTCGTCCTCGCTGAATTGGCCCGCGACCATACGACCGTCGGGCTTTCCCGCTGAAAAATTTTTTGCCGGCCCCGCCAAACCGGGGCATGTGCGCCGGCGTATCCGATGAATAACTCGCTCCGCGCACGGACGCGCGGAACCGGCCGGGTTGGCTTCGGCGGAACCTTCACCGCTCGAGACGGCGTCGCATTTCGCGTATTTCGACTCGTTGAATTCAGGACCGTTGACCCAACCGCCAGTTGTTGTTGTTGTTTGGAGGCGCTATGGGCTTTTGGAAGTTAGGACGGATTTTCGCCGTTTTCACGGCGGCGGGGGCGGTTCTCGTCTCGATCGGCAGTTGCCAGCAAGCCGGGACGGTCTCGCACCGCCGGCTGATCGAACACCAGGCGATGATCGATTTTTCGGGCCTCAAGTCCGTCGAATTGATCGGTAAGTTGAATATCCGAGCTGCCGTTCCCCGCAACTGGGACGAGCTCAAGCCGCACACCAACCCGCTTTATACGCACCAGCAGTGGCGATCCCCCTCTTCCAAGACGGGTGTCGGCGTTGCCTACATCCGCATGCCACTGCCGATCAACACCGGCATGCTCCTCTGGCTCGCCAAGCGGGAGTACAAAGCCAATGACGGCCGGATTCTCGCAGAATGGACGGACGAACTGGGTCGCCCGTGGTTTGAGGCGGAAAACAACAGATATCGCGTCCGCGGCTACGTCGTCGTGAGTGGTTTTCAGGCTTGGGTAATCTACTTCGGGCACAAGTCCCAATTGCCCCCCGACCCCGCGGAACTCAGCCTTGCCGCCCGGGCGGCTGATTCGATCGTCCCAAACTTAAAGGGAACTCGAAAATCAAGTCCCCGCCCAGCCCGCCAGGAAATCGCCGGAAGGCCCCCCGCGGCGGGCGCGGGCGCGGATTTTCTTGGCAAGCGGGGCGGGAACAACTAAACTTCCGGGTGATACCGCGTGCGCGGGGCCGGCTGCGTATTATTCGCCGGACGTGCGGCGCGGGTGTACGTCGCCACAGCACCGGCACGTGCCTCCAAGAGTAAGCACCGCGGACGAGGACATCCATGCACGAACAGACCGGTTCCATCCCCCCATCGGCCCGCCGGCCGAACCGCGAAAAGATCAATACGGCTGCCACGGCGGCGACCCGCGCGTTTGCGGAAGTCCTGGAATCGCGGACGCTCCTGGCCGTCCACACCCCGGTCTCCCTCGCCGTCGGACCTAACGTCAACATCACGCGCCTGCTCGAAAATCAAAACGAAGCCGCGATCGCAATCGACCCGACCAACCCGGCCAACCTGTTCATGGCCAGCGTCAACGACTCGCGGGGCACCGGCCCGCTCGACGACGTCGACCTCAATCAGGACGGCGACACCGACCCGCCTCCTTTGCTCAAGGTTGGTCAGGACCGCGGCCTCGTCGGCGCGTACAGCAACGACGGCGGCGTCTCTTG
>JBKJRK010000461.1:0-5116 GCA_046593135.1 Tepidisphaeraceae bacterium
CAACATCGGTGCCGACGGTTCGCTGTCGTCGGCGCTAATCATCGACACGATCACTGGCAACAACGGCGGGCCGCGAACCATCACGGGTCTCCGTTTTGGCCCCGGCAACACCGCCACCAACCTGGTCCTGTGGGTCAGTCACGACCAATACGCCCTGGAAGACGCCACGGACTTCACCGGCAAGATCAGCCGCTTGAATGGGCCCAACCTCGGCTCTTATCAGGATTTCGTGACCGGCTTGCCGCGGTCGGTCCGCGACCACCTTACGAACCAGATCGACTTCGGCCCCGACGGCGCGCTGTACGTGACGCAAGGCAGCAACTCGTCGATGGGCGGTCCGGACATCGCCTGGGGCGAGCGGCCGGAGCGGTTGTTGACCGCGGCGGTGCTGCGCGTCGATGTCGCGCAAATCGGCACGCCGGTGAATGTCGCGACTGACGGATTCGGCGCGTACAACCCGTTTGCATCGGGCGCCCCGGTGACGCTTTACGCGACCGGCGTGCGCAACGCGTTCGACCTCGTCTGGCACAGCAACGGGAAGCTGTACACCTCCGTCAACGGCGCCGCCGCCGGCGGCAGCACGCCCGGTTTTGCCGGCGGCACCGCCGCAACCCGCATCGACCAGGCCACCAACGGCCCCTACACCGGGCCCAATGTGCCCGGCCTCAGCAACGTCCCCGAAACTCAGGACGATTTCCTCTACCGAATCTCCAAGGGCGGATACTACGGTCATCCGAATCCCGCCCGCGGCGAATACGCCCTCAACGGCGGCAACCCCACGACCGGCGTCGATCCCCAGGAAGTGAAGAGCTACCCCGTCGGCACCCAGCCCGACCGCAACTACCGCCAGCCCGCCTGGCGGTTCGGCAAAAACTACAGCCCCGACGGCCTGATCGAGTATCGCGGCAACGCGTTCGGCGGGTTGCTCAAAGGCCGCCTGCTCGTCGCGCGGTACAGCGGCGGCGACGACGTCGTCATCCTCCAGCCGGACGCGAACGGAAACATCGTCCGCATCGACACCGGCGTGCAGGGCCTGACCAACCTGCAAGACCCGCTCGACCTCGTCGAAGATCGCCGCAACGGCAACCTGTACATCGTCGAGTACGGCGCGCGGAAGATCACGCTCGCCCGCCCCTCGGCCACCACCGGCAATCCGGGCACGCCGGGCCAAGGCCCCGCGCAACTCCAGATCATCGCGCCCGGCCCGCAACCCCGCGCGCTGTTCGCCGACCCGACGGGCTCCGCGCAGGGGCCCGACCGCCGGGTGACGCTGCGCAATGCCGGCGCCGAGCCGCTGGTTATTTCGAGCATGAGCATCGTCGGCGGCAATACGGCCCACTTCTCGATCGTTAACGCGCCCTCGACGCCGATCACGCTCGCCGGCGGCGCGTCAATCGACGTGGTGCTCCGGTTCAAGGACAACGGCATGCCGGTCGGCACGGTGCGCGACACGTTCCTTCGCATCGCGAGCAACAGCGCCGGCGCGTCCGCCGTCGACGTTTTTCTCCGCGGTCTCGTCACCCGCGGCACGGGCGGGAACCTCGAGCCGTCGCTTCAGTGGGTGATGGACCTGTACCGCAACCCCATCCTCGTCGGCGACGACAACCCCGGCACCACCGGCCTGCCGAACCCGCTTGCCAGCCCAAACGATCAGATCGAAACGTCGCATTTCGTCAAAGCCGGCGACGGGCCGATCGTCGTCGAGCCGATCGCGGCGTTTACCGGGTCGGCCAGCCCGACTGTCCGCTTCGGCCTTTACTCGCCCGGCTCGCCGCAGCTTAAGCAGGAGGCGTTCACGATCAGCTCCGGCGATTTCCAGACGCTCCACCCGCAGGCGAACGGTTCAACGACATTCAACACGCATGTCGGCGGCGCGTTCGGATTCTTCACGAGCTGGCCGGGGCTTGGAAACCGAGAGGTGTACAGCGAAGACGCGCTCAACACCTACGAGCCCGACGCCGCCAACCGGCGCAAAATGCGCACCTACGGGCTGCGCAACCCCGACGGGTCGGCGGTGCCGGACGCGTACGTCATCGCGTTCGAAGAGCTCACCGGTCCCGGCGATTTCCAGGATTTTGTCGCCGTCGTCCGCAACGTCCGCCCGGCCGCGCCCGGCCGGGGGGAGATCGGCGTCGAGACGCCCGACGGGCCCTATCACAACCGACTGTCGTTTAACCGGATCGAAAATCCCCTCGCCGCGACGCGCACCCACGACGTGTCAACCCTGCGCGTGCGCAACACCGGCACCGGCGTGCTCGACGTCTCGGGCATGGCGATCAACGGGCCGTTCCGAGTCGAGTCGGCGCAGCGATTCTCCCTTCCGCCGGGCGGATCGACCGACGTCGTCGTGCGATTCCTGGCGAACACGCCGGGCGTGAGCGGGGGGGCGCTGTATTTCGTCTGCAACGACCCGGACGAACCCGTGGTCGGCGTCGAGTTGGCCGGCGTATGGCAGCCGCAGACGATCGGCGGGGCGGAACCGGCGCTCCAGCAGATCCTGCCGGCGCTCGGAATCGAAACGCAAGTGGCGTTCAGCGACCAGACGCTCAGCAAGGGCGGTAAGCGCGAGGCGTCGGGCGAGGAAGTTTTGTCGGCTTATTGGCAGGCGGCGGATACGAGCAAGCCGGTCAGTCTGCGGGAAGTGGCTTCGTTCCACACGCCCGGCAATCAGCCGACCACCTCCTGGCACGCCAAGGGCAGCAACACCACGACGCCCCTGTTCACCCAAGCCGCGCCCGACCTCCAAAGCCTTTACCCCCGCAAGAACGGCACCGCCGAACCCGCGGCCGCTTTGTTTAACCCGGGCAGCGGCGTATTCGGGTTCCGCGTCGACAGCGAATGGAGCGACAACACGAAAAACCGCCAGGAACAGCCCGGCGGCAACTTCGGCCATCACATCCGCTTCTACCCCGCCGAAGACCGCAACGGCAATCCGATCCGCGACAGTTGGGTCATGGCAATGAGCTATCCCGGCAACGGCTACGACTACAACGACGCCGTCTACCTCCTCACCAACGCCCGCCCCGAAGCCGCCCCGGCCGCCGTCATGGGCTTGGCGGGATACGCCGTCCCGCGCGGGTTGCTGCTCGACTGGGCCGCCAGCACGTCGCGCTACAACATTTTCCGCTCGACCAATCCCAACGGCGTCTTCACGCTCCTGAACCAAAACACCGTCACCACCTCCGACTTCCTCGACGCCAGCGCCGTGGTCGGCGGGACGTACTACTACCGCGTCGTCGCCCTCAACAGCGGCGGCGTCCAGTCCGCCGCGTCGGCGGTGGTGGTAAAGCGGACGTAACGCACGCACGACTCGTCTCATCTTGCCCGACTGCCTACAATTCCGCCGATGGCCCGGCTGCCGACCAGATTCACCGCCCTCGTGTGTATCGCAATCCTGTTCGCCGCACAGGTCGTGTGCGTCTGCCGCGGCGTCAGTGCCGCCGTCCGGCAGTCTGAGGCGAAGTCCGTCGCCCACAGTTGTTGCCAACGCGGCAACTCCCACGAGGGGTCGGAGTCAAAACGGGAATCCGGCGAACCACACGGCTCTTGCCCGCATTGCACCGGCCTCACGGCGCCGCTTCAGAAACCGACGAACGCGCCGCTCGCATTTGCCGGCTCGATTGTTCCGATCGATCTTCTCGCTGCCCCGGCCACGGTTGAAATTGCCCCAACTGAAATCGCCGCTCTTGCATCCGACTTCTCCCACCCGTCCTGCTCCTCTTCGACCTTGCTGCGCCTTCATTGCGCGCTGAATTTGTAAGGTTATCCCTCCCCACGACCTGTCAGAACGACCCGCGCGCGCACGATGTCTCGCGCGTCGCGGCGTGCAAGTTAAAAAGAGAGCGACATGAGAATTCAAATTGCGCTATATACGCTTTCCCTGCTGGCGGCGTCGGGGTGCGGCCAAACTGCCGAGCCGGCGCCGCCGCCAACTCATCCCGCGAACCCGCTGGCCGCTGAAGCGTCGAGCCCGCCGCCGTCAGCCACGTTGCGTTCGGCCGCCGCGACGGCGCCTGTCCACGGTCCATCCACGGCGCCGACGGGGGACCCGTCCGCGGGACACGAGAGCCGCGAAGGTCACGAAAACCACGGCGCACACGGAGGCCACGCGAAATGACACCGAAATCCGTGATACTGATTGGGATTACTGGAATGACGACACTCGCCGGGTGCGCAGCCCGCCCGGCCGACTCAAAATTCGTCGACGTTCAGCGGACGGTCGCCGAGCGCGGCGGTTTACGCGTCGAATGGAACATGGGCTCCGGCGCCGACGCGCGGGTGGCCGCCTCCGTGCGCGAATTGTTGTCGCGCGAGATTGCGGCGGACGACGCCGTGCAGGTGGGGCTGTTGAACAACCGCACCCTCCAGGCGACCTACGAAGACCTCGGCGTTGCCCAAGCCGACCTCGTGCAGGCGGGACTGCTACGCAACCCGGTGTTCGACGCCGAACTGAAGTTTGCCGAAGGCGGCGGCGGGACGATCGTCGAGCTGGCCGTCGTGCAGGAATTCTTGGACGTCTTTCAGGTTCCGCTGCGGAAGCGCGTTGCACGGCGAGAGGTCCAGGCTGCGACGACGCGCGTGAGCGGCGCCGTGCTCGACCTCGCGGGGCGGGTACGCACGGCGTTCTACGTGCATCAAGCCGCCAGCCAATCGCTGGAGCTACGCCGGTCGGTCGAGCAGGCGGCGGCGTCATCGTCTGACTTCGCCCGCCGGCTCCACCACGCGGGCAACATCACCGACCTCCAACTCGTTCGGGAGCAGGCCCTCCACGAGCAGGCGAAGCTGGATCTGGCGACGGCGGAGGCCGAGGTCCTGGCGACACGCGAGCGGCTGAACGCGTTGATGGGCCTTTGGGGCTCGGATACGCAATGGAAATCCGGCAACCGCCTGGCGGACGTGCCGGAGAAGGAGTTCGACGTCAGCCGCGTCGAATCGCGCGCGATCGAGCGGAGTCTCGACCTTGCCCTCGCCCGCGGCGGAGTGGAAGTCGCCGCGGCGTCACTGGGTATCCGGCGAACGTTCGCCCTCGGCGGCGACTTCGAGCTTGGCGCCGCCGCGGAGCGCGAAGCAGGAGGGGGGTGGGCAGTGGGATCGGCACCGACACCGCCGGTCCCAC
>JBKJRK010000472.1:0-4049 GCA_046593135.1 Tepidisphaeraceae bacterium
TGGATGAACCGGTCGCGGATCATCCGGCCGTTGAGGTAAATGTATTGGTACTTCGCGGTCGGCCGGGCGAGGGCGGGCAGGCCGATGAGGCCGCGGAGTTTCAGTTCGGCGTCGCGCACGTCAAGAGGAAGTCGCTGGTCGTGAAAATCGTCCGGCCACGCCGCGAGGAGGCGCTCTTCGGCGCCCGTCGGCGGCAGGTCGAGCGCGGTGCGGTTGTTGTGTAATAGCTTGAACCCGACGCGCGGGTGGGGAAGGGCGAGCCGCAACACCATCTCGGAGATGTGCCCAAATTCGGTGCCCGCGCCCTTGATGAACTTTCGACGCGCCGGCGTGTTGAAAAAAAGGTTGCGGACTTCGACCGTCGTCCCCGTATTGCCCGCCGCGGCCTGGGCGTCGGAGATCGCGCCGCCGCGGTTGTGGATTTCGTACGCCGCCTCGGATGCGGGCGTACGCGACAGGATGCGGGCATGGGAGACCGACCCAATGCTCGCCAACGCCTCGCCGCGGAAGCCCATCGTGCCGATTCGGAACAGGTCGTCGTCGTCGCGCAGCTTGCTGGTCGCATGGGATGCGAACGCCAGCGGCAAATCCTCCGGCGGAATCCCGCCGCCGTCGTCGATCACCCGGATCAATGCCCGCCCGCCGTCTTCCACCTCGACCAGGATGCTCGCCGCCCCTGCGTCGATCGCGTTTTCCACAAGCTCTTTAACGACTGCCGCCGGCCGCTCGATCACCTCGCCGGCCGCGATGCGGTTGACAAGGGACGGGGACAACTGCTGAATCCGGCGGCGCTCCATCGGGGCGGATTATAGGGATTCGCGACCCCGCGTCGAAAAGTCGCCGCCTGGAGCATGGTTTGGCCCAATCGACGAGCGACGGCGGAAACATTGTTCCGCCTCGGGGGTACAAATACTCGCGGAACGGCAGCCGCTGCAGCGAAGCAATCACTTAAACGGAAAGCGAGACGGCGTTCGTGCCAAATGACACCATGCCCGATAGAATTCCCCGCCCTATGACACGATTCGGAACCCGCTGCGCTCTTGCCGGATTTCTGCTTCTGCTGACCCACGGCCCGCTGCGCGCCGCGGACCCGCCGCCCTTTGAATTGAAGGACGGCGACCGTGTCGCGTTCATCGGCGGGACGTTCATCGAACGGGAGCAAACCTACAGCTACCTCGAAACGCTCCTCCGCGCCCGCTGGCACGGCGGGAAAATTGTTTTCCGTAACCTCGGCTGGTCCGGCGACAACATCTTCGGCGCCAGCCGGGGCTACTTTGAAGGCGCGGACGCGGGATTTGCGCGGTTGACGAAGGTTACGCATGAGATGAAGCCGACGGTAATCTTCATCGGATACGGAATGACGGAAAGTTTCGAGGGGGAAGCCGGGCTGCCAAGCTTCCGATCCGGACTTGAGAAGCTGCTGGGCATGTTGAAGGACTTGAACGCCCGGGAGACGGTGCTGATCGGGCCGATCCGGCACGAGAACCTCGGCCCGCCGCTGCCGGACCCGTCGGAGCACAACAAGTGGATTCGGGCCTACGCGGATGCGGTGAAAGAAGTGGCCGGGAAGCGCGGACACCGATTCGTCGATCTGTACGACCTCACCGCGCCGCCGTCACCCGGAACGAAACCGCTAACGTCCAACGGCATTCACCTCACGCAAGACGGCTACTTCGCCGCGGCACGCATGATTCAATCGCAGTTGGGGTTAGCGGATGAGTCGATCGGCGTCGGGCACGGTCCGTTTGAAAAAATGCGCCAACTGGCGATCCAGAAGAATGTCCAATTCTTCAACCAGTGGCGTCCGGCAAACGAGACGTACATCTTCGGCTTCCGCGCCAAAGAGCAGGGCAGGAATGCAGTTGAAATGCCGCAGTTTTCGGAGCCGATCGCTAAGCTCGAAAACGAAATCACCAAGCTGGCGCAATCCGCCGGAAAATAGACCAACCGCCATGCAAAAACTTTTGTTTCTCAAGCCGTTGTGCGTCCTCGCCGCGTGTCTCGCGTTGTCGGCGGCAGGAAGTGTGTATGCCCAGGGCACGTTTGTCCCCGAAACCGTTTCCGACGTCCCGCCGGACCCGGAAATAGAGCGGCAATCGTTCAAAGTCGCCGACGGGTTCGAGGTCAACTTGTGGGCGGCCGATCCGCAGCTTGCCAAGCCGGTTCAGATGAACTGGGACGCGCAGGGCCGGCTGTGGGTGGCCAGCAGCTCGATGTATCCGCAGATTCAGCCGGGCGAAGCGCCGAAAGACAAAGTTCTTGTGCTGGAAGATACGGACAATGACGGCAAGGCCGACAAGTCCACCGCTTTCGCCGACGGGCTGCTCATCCCGACCGGCGTCGAACCCGGCGACGGCGGGGCGTACGTCGCGAACAGCACCGAGCTGATTCATCTCAAAGACACCGACGGCGACGGCAAGGCCGACCAGCGCCGAGTCGTCCTTTCCGGTTTCGGCACCGAAGACACCCACCACATCCTGCACACCTTCCGCTGGGGCAATGACGGCCGGCTCTACGTGAACCAGTCGATCTACATTCACAGTCACGTCGAGACGCCGTGGGGCACGAAGCGGCTCATGGGCAGCGGCATCTGGCGGTTCCGGCCGGAATCCGTCGAGTTCGACGTCTTCGCGCGAGGCATGGTCAACCCGTGGGGCCACGCGCTGGACCGGTGGGGCCAATCCTTCTCCACCGACGGCGCCGGCGGCGAAGGCATCTACTTCACTTTCCCAGGCTCCGCGTTCCAGACCGCCAAGAGCTGGGACGGTATCGCCGACATGGAACGGATCATGCACGGCATGAACTCGGGCAGCCCGAAATACTGCGGCCTCGAAATCGTCAGCGGACGACACCTGCCGGACGACTGGCAGGGCAACGCCGTCACCAACGATTTTCGGGCGAATCGCGTCGTGCGATACCAGATCATCGACGAGAACGGCACGTTCGTGAGCAAGCAGATGCCCGACGTGATCACCAGCACCGACGTCGCATTCCGCCCGATCGACGTGAAGATGGGCCCGGACGGCGCGATCTACATCGCCGACTGGTACAACCCGATCATCCAGCACGGCGAGGTCGATTTCCGCGACCGCCGCCGCGACAAAACCCACGGGCGCATCTGGCGGATCGCCGCGAAAGGGCGGAAAACGCTCGACAAGCCGAAGCTCGTCGGCGCGCCGGTCGCGGACGTATTGGCGCAGCTCAAGAGTCCCGAAGGATGGACGCGGCATCACGCGAAGCAGGTGCTGCGAACGCTCGGCGCGAAGGACGTGACGCCGGCGCTCGGTGAGTGGGTCAAGAAGCTCGATCCGAAGCACGCCGACTATGACCACCACCGGCTCGAAGCGCTGTGGTCCTATCAAACGCTCGATGTCCCGGAGCCGGCGTTGCTTGGGGCGCTCCTGCGGTCGAAGTCGCCCCAGGCCCGGGCCGGCGCGACACGGGTTGTGCCGGATTGGGCGAACCGGCTGCCGAACGCGATGGAACTGCTCGCCGTTCAGGCGACGGACGAAAACCCGCGCGTGAGACTGGAAGCCGTGCGGGGCCTGGCACGGATTCCGTCGCCGCAATCGATCGAGATTGCGATGACGGCCCTCGATCAACCCGCCGACCCCCAGCTCGATTACGCGCTGTGGGTGACGGCCAACGAAACGAAGTCGACCTGGATGCCCGCGTTTCAGGCGGGAAAGCTTCGATTCAACGGCAAGCCGAACCATCTGAATTACGCGCTGCAGGCGGTGAAGTCACCGGAGGCTTTGGGCGTGCTGGTGAAGCAGTTGCGCGAGGGCAAGACCGCACCGGCCGATCGCGCGGGCGTGTTCGACCTCATCGCGTCGGTCGGTGGTCCTGAGGATGCGAAAGCGGTGTACGACATCGCGACGGCCGACGGTACCGATCCGGCCACCGCTGCCGCAGCTTTATTGTCGCTCGACAAAATGGTTCGCCAGCGCGGCGCTACGCCGGCCGGGATCGATGCGGCCAAACTCGGCCTATCGGTCAACGCCAAGGACGACGCGATGCGCGCCGCGGCCATGCGCTTGGCCGGGGCC
>JBKJRK010000526.1:0-14508 GCA_046593135.1 Tepidisphaeraceae bacterium
CGCGCACGGATTAATCCTGATCCGTATCATACGCAAGCCTGCTGGCCCTGTGGCGAATGAGGGGTTGGCCTCATGAGAAGCCGGCCCCACGCTTCATTGACCCAGCACGCGGACCCGTCCATCGACCGTCGAGACAACGCACTCACTGACGCCATCTCCGTTGATGTCCGCAAGGATGAGCCGAGACACGCCGGCGGACAAAGGCGTGCGCCAGACGACGCGCGGCTTGTCGCCGTCGTCGCCTACGGCGAGCAGCTCGCCGTGGCTCGTGCCGAAAACAAACTCCGCCCGACCGTCGCCGTCGACGTCTCCGGAAACGGCATCGGTGGCAGAGGCTTGCAGGTCGAACGTCCAGCGCGTCTTGCTGTCGCCGACGTTCACGCACGCGAACGAGCCGTCCTGGCAACCGTAACCCATGAGCCACGCGCCGTCGGATGACCGCAGGAACCCCTCGGCTGCACACCGCCGCGCGCCGGCTTCGGGCAGACGGTGCCAGAGAGGCTTCAGATCGGCCGTCATCACTGCCTGAAAATCGTGGCCGGCTACGAGTGCGATAAGTCGTGACTGTTCGCCGTCGAGAATCGCCGGCAATGTGTATAGCCCTTGGCTGGGCTGTTGGAAGATATTCTGTGGCGACGTCGGGCCCGCCAGCAGCTTGCCTGAAGGACCGGCGGCGACGCAGAACACGTCGGGCGCGGTGAACACGAGGTCGTCCGCGCCGTCGCCGTCATAATCGACGGCCGATGCCTGATTCTGGCTGGGGCCGAAGTGGCGTTCGAGGCCTTCGAGTTTACCCTGTTCCCAAACCAGTTTTCCGCTCAACCCGTCGACCAGCACGCTGCGAACGACCGGAACGCCCGCCCACAAAAATACGTCGCTGCCCGGCTTGCCCGTGAATCGGCCGGTACGGAGGTAGGCCGCCCGCGGGCCTGGGTTGCCTCCGTGCGTCGCCGGCGGCAATTCAATTCGCCAGAGCGTCTTACCCCCGAGCGACGGTGTGACGGCCGAAACGACCGGCGCTCGGCCGACGGCGACATCTGCGAGCACCAGCTCGAGCCGGCCGTCACCGTCGAGGTCGGCGATGCCCGGCGGGCAGGTCGAAGCATATTCGGCAAACGGTTTGAACCCGCTGCTTTGGTGTTCCAGCGCCACCGCCTTGCCCGCGCGGAAAACGACGAGTTCATTCGTCGCGTCGCCGACGAGGTCGGCTGCCAGCAGTACGGGTAATTCGCCGCCGTCGAATGCCGGGACGGCGGAGAAATCCGGGGCCGCCGGCGGACTGGGCGGCCCCCATTTCTTAGAGACGAGTTGGCCGTCCATTCCGGGGCCGAGACGGAACGAAGCGTCGCCGATTCGCACGTGCGCCCGGTCGTCGGAAGACGACCGAATCGCCCGGGCGGCGTCGTCGTGCCATGCGACTTCGAACACGCCGCCTTTCACGCGCAACACGGACGCGCCTTTCGGATGAGCCGGTGCGGCCGACCCGTCCGGTCGGGCGGCGTCGGACTCGTCGGTTGCGTCGGCGATCACCTCCGCGACGCCGTCGCCCTCCAGATCGGTTAGAGACGCCGCGACCAGCCCGGCATGCCGGTATTTAAGCTTACCCGTGTTCGAATCGTACGCACGGACGACCCACTCGGGCTTGTCCGCCGCGTTAAACATGGAGACGACAACCTCCGGCTTTCCGTCGCCGTCGAGGTCGGCGAACGCGGGCAACGGGTAAGTCGTTGCCACTTTGCCGGTGGTCACGCTCTCGTTCCAGCCGTGGTGCCAGGCCGGGGTGAGCTGTCCGCCGCGGTTGAGCAACACCTCGTGGTGCTGGGCGAAGTTGGCGATGCACAGGAAATCATCGCGGCCGTCGCCGTCGAGGTCGGCGAACTGTGTCAGGCCGTAGCTGCGGATGTTGGCGGGGGCGACGTCCCACTGAACGAACTGCTTCTTCAAGCCGGTCACGGCGTCCAACGCCCACAACCGACTGTGCGTCTCGAAGATCATTTCTTTCACGCCGTCGCCGTCGAGGTCGTTCTGGAGAAACGTCGGATAACAGGTGTACTGGTCGAAGTCGTACCGCCATTTGAGGGCCGGGTCGGGGCTGTCTTTCTCGAATGCGAAGAAAGCCGCGTAGCCGTTGGCCTTGTCGGGCGGGTAGCCCTGCATCAACACGAGGATTTGCTTGCCCGGCACGTTGGGCAGGTAGGAACCGGCGTGAAGCGTCCAGACGTAAGACATGGGCTCCACGTCATACCGCCACAGCAGACGGCCGTCGTCGAGCGAAACGAGCACCGCCGCCCCGAACGGCTCGGCCGGGCGGCCTGCCCGAAGCAGCAACTCGAATTTCCCGTCGCCGTCGAAGTCGTCGCAGAGCGTGAGGGAAGTAAAGTTAAGCCCTGGCGGATGCGTAGACCATAACTTCTTGCCGGCCAGGTCGTAGCAACGCAACTCCCCGGCGACGAGCGTGAGGCCGACGGATTGGCCCTTGTGCGTGACGACGCTCACGGGCGGCCGTACGCGGCCGAGGTCGTACTCGGCAACCTGACGCGGCGCATCCCGCATCGCGCCCGCCAGCGGTTGGGCGGCAGTAAGGTGCGGATTCTGTCGCGGTTCAGGCCAATCGCCCCGCCTCGTAGCGGCGGTAGACGGGCGGACAGGCATCAGCAGGGTGGCGATCAACAGGTACAGTGCACGCTTCATCCAAATAGTATCCGCCCGTCCATCTGCCGTTGGCGCGGCTTACACGGAGTGACGGACCCCTAAAATAAGGGTGCGCGATTTCGCGCCGATCGTCCGTTGGTTAGCCGCTGCCCGCAGTGCAGCGTCGTGTCGAATGGGCGCGTAGTCGCGCACATTCATATACTCCGTTCAAATCCACTTCCTCACCCTGAACCACGTCAGCAGCCCGGCGACCGTCCCGAGCATGACGAAGACGACGATCCAGAACACCGAGTGGCGGTGCAGGCCTTCGGTATCGAAGAAGTTCATTCCGAAAAATCCGGTCACGACGGTGAACGGCAGGCCGATCACGCTGATGATCGTCAGCGTTTTCATGACCTGGTTGGTGTTGTTCCCAATGCTAGAGAGGTAGATGTCGCGCGAGCCGAGCACGAGGTCGCGGTAGAGCTCGATCATTTCGACGACGCGGATCAGGTGGTCCATCACGTCGCGCAGATAAATCCGCGTCGTTTCCCGAATGAAAGGCACCTCGCCGCGTGTGAGCTGGGCGATCACCTCGCGCTGCGGGCCGACGATCCGGCGAAGGTTGAGCAGTTCCTTCTTCTTGCTCGCTATCTCGCTAAGCACATCCGGCTTCGGATCATTGAGCGCCCGCTCCTCGAGTTGGTCCAGCGCCTCATCCAGATAATCGAGGATCGGTTCGTAGTGGTCGACCATGTGGTCGATGATGTTGTGCAGCAGCAGGTCGGTCCCCCGCGCCAGCATGCCCGCCGGGTCAGACGTCGTGCGGTTCAGCACCGTCATGACGCTCTTCATCGCCTCGTCGTGGATCGTCACGAGGTAGCGCGCCGAAACGAACAGGTCCAGTTCCTTTGTCCGCAGGCTCTCCCGAAACGTCTCCAGGTCGGGCCCGTGAAAGACCATGTAGAAGTACCCGGTTGTGACCGAGTCGCCGACGTGGTTGTAGCTTTCAATCTTCGGCCGCTGGGCGTAATTGATCGTGTCTTCGATGGCGAGCGGGTGAAAGCCGAAGACGTCGTCAAGAAGGGCGATCTCCTCGTCCGTCGGCTTGAGCATGTCGAGCCAGAACGTCGACGCCGGGTCGCGGAGCGCGGCGATGAGCGCCGCCTCCGAAAAGTCGCGTGTGATGTGCCCGTCGCCGTGCAGAATGAAGAGCGTGAGCATACGTCTACTGTATCGGGTGAACGGGGGATGCTCCATTGGGGAGAGTTGGGACGAGGCGAAGGGGTGACAAGGTGCGGGGGTGACGGGCGCGGATATGCTTCATCACCTTGTCACCTTGTCATCTTCCGTTAAGAATCACGGCTCGGAGAAAGATCCACCCAATGCCCCTCCTCCAACTCCCGCACACCGCCGGCTGCCTCGTTTGCGGGCGAGACAACCCTCACGGGCTACGCCTGGACTTGAAAGTCGATTCCGACACCGGCGTTGTTCGCGTCGAATTTGTCCCGGGAAGGGAGCACATCGGGTTCGAGGGCATTGTTCACGGCGGGGTGATTGCCACTGTGCTCGACGAGGCGATGGTCTGGGCGGCGACGTGGGCGGGCCGGCGGTTCTGTGTGTGCGGGGAGCTGACCACGCGGTTCCGCCGGGAGGCGGCGGTGGGAAAGCTGCTCGTGATCGAGACAAAGGTTGATTCCAATCGGCCCCGGATGATCGTCACGACCGGTGAAGTTCGCGACGACGCCGGCGAGCTTGTCGCCACGGGCACCGGGAAGTACGTCCCCGTACCGCCGGCGCGAAATAGCGCGTTCATGCAAACGCTTGTGCCCGACCGCGCGACGAACGAGGCCGCCCACCTCCTTCAGTCCAAAGTGTGATCGACCGTTCGTCTCAATTAAGCAAAACCGCCATGTTGAATAACGTCCTCCGCACCCTCGACGACCGCCGCTCCGCCGCAGTCTCCGCGCTGTCGGACTTCCTTCGGATCCCGAGCGTCAGCACCAAGCCCGAGCACGCCGGCGACTTGCGCCGCTGCGCGACGTGGCTCGCCGACCAGCTCCGCGCCGGCGGCCTTCACGCGGAGCTGCGCGAAACCGGCGGCCACCCGGTCGTTCTGGCCAAAAACGACCACAAGCCCGGTCGCCCGACCGTGTTGTTCTACGGCCACTACGACGTGCAACCCCCCGAGCCGCTGGACAAATGGACGACGCCGGCGTTCGAGCCTGCCGTGCGCGACGGTGAAGGAGGGGGGGCGATCTACGCCCGCGGGGCGGCCGACGACAAGGGCCAGGTTTGGGCGCACTGCCAAGCCGTCCTCGCCTGGCAAGCGCACGGCGGGCTGCCCGTGAACTTAACGATGCTCGTCGAAGGCGAGGAAGAAATCGGCAGCGAAAACCTCGAACGTTTCGTCGAACTGCATAAAGATGAGCTGCGCGCCGACGTCGCCGTCATCAGCGACACCAACCAGTTCGCCCGCGGACTCCCCGCCCTTACTTGCGGCCTGCGCGGGCTGGTTTACATGGAAGTGTTTCTCACCGGCCCAAGCCACGACCTTCACAGCGGCATGTTCGGAGGCTCCGTGCCCAACCCCGCCAATGCGCTGTGTGAACTTCTCGCGACGCTTCATGATTCCAACGGTCGCGTAACAATTCCGGGCTTCTACGACGACGTGCAACCCGTCGCCGACGCCGAGCGCGACGCGTGGCGGCGATTGCCGTTCGACGAGCGAAAGAACCTCGAACAGCTCAACCTGTCCGAAGGAAGCGGCGAGGCGGGCTACTCAACCCTCGAACGCCGCTGGGCACGCCCGACTTGCGACGTCAACGGCCTGACCAGCGGCTACCAGGGCCACGGGGCCAAGACGATCATCCCTTCGACCGCCAGCGCCAAAGTCTCCATGCGCCTCGTTCCCGATCAGTATCCCGCCAAAATTGCCGACGCGTTTGAACGTGCGTTACGCGAACGATGCGCCAAGAACGTCAAAATCGAGTTCGCCCGTCACGGCTTGGCCGGCGCGGTCGTCGTTCCCGCCGACAGCCCGGCGATGCGCCTGGCGTCCGAAGCGGTCAAGGAAGGTTTCGGCGTCGCCCCGACGCTGATTCGAGAAGGCGGCAGTATCCCCGTCGTCGCGCTGCTCAAACGCGTGCTCGACGTCGACACGCTCCTCCTCGGCTTCGGCCTGCCCGACGACCGCGTCCACAGCCCCAATGAAAAGTTCGACCTCGACGCCCTTCACAACGGCGCGCGTACCGCGGCGGTGCTCTATGAGAAGCTAAAACACTTGTGACGATTGGAATCGTTCAATGAATCACAAAGTCACAAAACAGGAGGCAGAAGTGTCTTTGGATTTGTTGACGTCAGCTTCCACGCCATTTCTTCCCCGGCAAGTTCGATCACGCGTTTCAAGCCGGCCATGCGGATCGGCATTGACTTCAGATTGTGCAGGTCGCTGCCGAGCATGAAGTACCGGCCCTCGTCGAGAAACTGTTCCGCCACCCGGCGGGTGTCGGCGTGGGGCGGGTCGCCGAAGCATTGGAGGTTGCCCTGGAGCAGCATCCCCAAGTCCATAAAATAGTCGGCGAGTGACGGATCAATCTGCACGGCGCGCATCCGCTCGGGGTGGGCCAGAACGACTTTCGCTCCACGCGATTGCAGCCACCGAACGTTGGGGGCAAAGAACGGCGGAAGGGATTCGGCCCACAGGTCGATGAGAACATACCGGCCGCACATGTCGTAGCTGACCAGCGCATCGGGCGAAGTGTGCAGCGTGTCTTCCCGCAGGCTGATTTCGCCGCCGGGGAATAGGCGCAGCGGAATGTCGGCATGATCGAGGGCCGCCTGAAGCGCCGCGACACGCTTCACGATGCTGCCGCAACCGTTTCCGGGGAGGCTCGGCCAGATGTGCGGCGTACAGAAGCTGTGCGTGTAACCTTCTCCCACCATCACTCGAGCACAATCCAGCGATTCGGCCAACGTCTGACACCCGTCATCGATTCCAGGCAAAAGATGCGAATGAACGTCCACGCGTCCGATCTTCCTTGAATCGGTTTGAGAATCTGAAGGGCGAAAATGAGTCATGGGCTTTCGTATTTTACGTCTTGCCGACGCGTACGGTCATGTCGCCGGGCAGGTAATTCGTCAGCGTCTTTATGTTCTGCCCGAGTTGCTTTGCAAAGCGTGCCACGTCATCGGATTCACGCCAATACAAATAATCCTGCCCGGCCAGCATGGGCGAACAAAGGAAGTTGAACACCAGCGCCTCGGTGACCGCGTCAAAGGCACGCGTCAGCGTGGCGTAAAAAATGGCGTCGTCAGTCGTGTTGAGGGACCCGCTGAAGACAACAACGTCCGCGCCGACAAACATGCGCACCGGTTCGGTTACAAAATCGGCGCGGACGATTGTTGCCCCCGGCAGCCGTTTGCCTTCGGCAGCCGCCGCGAGAACCGGGACCGCCTCAATGCCGACGTAATCGGCGGGGTGGACGCCGCGGTCGAGCAAGTGTTCGAGCAGGTCTGCCCGGCCGCAGCCGACATCGAGGACTGATTTGCCGTTTAGATCGACCGTTCGCCGAATCGCTTCAAACCTTGCCGCCTGTGTCGCCGGGCTTGCCCAGAGTAATGACCCGAAGCCTGCCCCGTGTGTCCGGGCGGCGTCCAAGTAGGGCTGAAGGTAAGTTTGCTCGTCGTGCCGGGTCGTCACTTAAATCCTCTTCCGTTTTCGCGGCGTATTCTATCGCCGGGCGGACGGGGCGTCTCTCCGGCATCATGCGATGAGCGATCCAAACGCGGCGGGGACGCCCGCGCCACGGTTCTTTCCGACGTTCGATGCAGTCAACGGCTTTCGCCCATGAAACGCGCAGCCGATCGGCCGCTTGCGGTTTCGCAGACCGCGGCGCGCTTTTCGGTCTGCGAAACCGCAAGCGGCTATTATCGCGTTCCGACGCGGAAGCGTTGCGACACAACGCGCATCTTTCTAGGATGCGCCCATGCGTTTGCTGCTTTATGGAAATTTGACCCCAGCCGTCGCCGATGCGCTTCGAGCGCGGGGTGATACGGTGCGCCAGCCGTCGGACGTCGGGTTGTCGAATGAGTCTTTAGCCGATGACGTCTTGAAAGCGTCGCACAAAGACCAGGCGGACGTGCTGACGACTGACGCCTTGCTGGCGACGGCGCTATTCGACCGGGAGGAGCCACTCAAGTTCAACCGGAGCATTGTCTACTTCCAACTCGAAGGCGGCGACGTCGAACAGGACGACGCCGTGACGCGCTTGTTCATCCGCTACAAGCGTCTCACCCCCGGCCGGCTCTACACCGTCACCGCTTCCCGCGTTAAAGTCCGCCAACTACCGTCGTCCTGAATCCAAAATTTCAAATCTAAAATCCAAAATCGACTATGTCCCTCCTCGTCACAGGCTCCATCGGTATTGATACGGTCGAAACCCCCGCAGGCCGCCGCGACGGCGTGATCGGGGGGTCGGCAGTTTATTTCTCGTACGCGTCGTCGTTCTTCACGCCGGTCCGGCTCGTGGGCGTGGTGGGGGAGGATTGCCCGAAAGAACTGTGGAGAGTCTTCCAGGGCCGCGAAGTGGACACCGGCGGGCTTGAAATCCGCAAGGGCAGCAAGACCTTCCGCTGGCACGGCTCCTACGTCAAAGATCTCAACGAAGCCGAGAGCATCCAGACGGACTTGAACGTCCTCGCCGAGCGCGCCCCCAAAATTCCGGACAGCTTCCGGGACAGCCGGTACGTGTTCCTTGCCAATACCCACCCGGTGTTGCAGCAGGAAATGCTGAACACGCTCAAAGAACCCCGGCTCATCGTCGCCGACACGATGAACCTGTGGATCAACACCGCCCGCGACGAGCTGGTCAAACTCCTCGGCAAAATCCACGGCCTCGTCCTCAACGACGGCGAAGCACGCTTACTTACCGAGAAAAAGAACCTCATCGAAGCCGCCCGCGACGTGCTGAAGATGGGCCCGAAGTTCGTCGTCATTAAAAAAGGCGAGCACGGCTGTCTGATGGTGAGCGACCGCGACACGTTCGTACTCCCCGCCTTCCCCGCCGACAAGGTCGTCGACCCCACCGGCGCCGGCGACAGCTTTGCCGGCGGGATGATGGGCTACCTCGCCACCCAGGGAAACTTCTCCGCCGCCACCATCAAGCGTGCCCTCGCCTTCGGCACCGTCGTTGCGAGCTACACGATCGCCGATTTTTCCCTCGCCGGGCTTCAAGCCACTGATCGTGACCAGATCGACGACCGCTGGCATGCGTACAAGCAAGCGATGAGCTTCTGAGGCGCATGCAATTCCGTGGGTTCGCGCCAGCGCCGACACGTCGTATTTTGCTGCTTTCAATTACCGTGCTGGGGGCGTGAAGGAGCTAAATATGATGAGAAGATTTACCGTTAAACGAATTGTGTCCGCGGCGCTGATCGCGGTCGGGGCGGTCGGCACGGGCTGGGCGGCGGGCGCGGGGGCGGCGGATGACCCCGCGAGCGTCCAGAAGCAGGCCGAGGCGGCGGGCATTGCCCTGCGCGGGAAGACGAGCTACGCGCCGGTCGACGGCACGGAACCGTTCGCCGCCGTTGTCGAACGCATGTCCAAGGCCAAGCCGGCGATCATGCAGAAGCAGATGACGCTGCTCGCGGAGCGTTACGACCTCGCCGACAAGCCGGCCAAGGACGCGAAGATGTCGCGCGGCAAGCCGCTCCAGGAAGGCGTGCGTGTCAAGTTGCCCGCCGGCGTGAAGAGCTGGGACGACTTGAACAACATGACGGCCGAGCAAGTCCGCGCGAAGAATCTGTTCCCGGCCGGCTTCCGCCCGCTGCCGCACGCGAACCATCCCGAAGGCGGGATGGTCTTCCACAAGTCGATGATCGACGAGGTGAAGAAGCAGAACCAGCGCGACCTCACGCGATTCGACCTCGATTTCGACTTCCCCGAGCACCTCGAAGCCGAATTCCCCCCGACGATCTTCCTCTCCACCCGTCCAGAACTCGGCGACGTGTCGCAAGGCAAGCTGGTGACGCTCGACAACTTCTTCGAGTTGTTCAACGGCATCCTGAACCCGAAGCAACTCGACGGCCTGCGTCTGCTGGTGACGCCGTTCCCGCAGCAGCAGTTCAACGCGACGGATGACCGCCGGAGCCTGAAGGCGAGCCAGGGGGTGACGTGCTTTGACTGTCACGCCAACGGCCACACGAACGGCGCGTTCCACCTCGTCGGCGACATTCGGCCGCAGGAGTTTCGCCGGCGGATCGACACGCCGAGCCTCCGGGGCGTCAGCGTCCAACGCCTGTTCGGCTCGCAACGCGCGCTCAAGACCGTCGAAGACTTTACCGAGTTCGAGCAACGCGCCGCCTACTTCGACGGCGACCCCGTCATCGCGACCAAGAAGGGCATCAACATCCTCGACCGCGGCCACCAGGTTCACGAAATGGCCGAGTTCCAGGCCCTGCTCGACTTCCCGCCGGCCCCCAAGCTCGACGCGTTCGGCAAGCTGATCCCGACCACGGCCAGCGAGTCCGAGCTGCGCGGCCAGGAATTGTTCTTCGGCAAGGCCCAATGCGCAATTTGCCACGCCCCGCCGTTCTATACGGATAACACGATGCACGACCTCAAGGCTCAGCGGTTCTACGAGCCGAAGAACGTCAACGGGCGTTTCGACGTGGCGGGGGGCATGATCAAGACGTTCCCGCTCCGCGGCATCAAGGACTCGCCCCCGTACCTGCACGACGGTCGCCTGCTCACGCTCGAGGACACGGTCGAGTATTTCAATCTCGTCTTCTCGCTCAAGCTGAACCAGCAGGAGAAACAGGACGTCGTCGCGTTTATGAAAGCGCTCTGAGCAAGATATAGGTTCCAGGTGGGACATCGCACACCTGATCTTGGAAATGCGAAACACGAATCGACGCGAACGGACGCGAATCTGCACGAATTCTTGGAGATTCACAGGATTCGGGTCTATCGGATCGGGGCCTTTGAAAAACCTCGTGGCACGGGTTCCCCAACACGTGTTCTTCACGAAAGAAACGGGTTGGGAAACCCGTGCCACGCGCCAAACCAGGCCTCGATCTGCATTACCCCCGCGCATGCGCAAGGCCTCCTGCCTCGCGGTTTCAAAAACGAACCGCCCCTAACGTAAGCCGAAAATTTTTTGCGAAAATGTTGTTGCCTATAGGGCGGGGCGCTCGATATACTCCCCGTACAAACACTGAACCTGGACGGTGGTGACTTCCGTCGAGTTCAGTCGCGGGTGTGCTGGGAAGGAATGGATTTCCCTCTCGAAGTAAGCGGCTCTGTCGTCCTTTACGACACGGTCGCCGACCAACGCACAGCCCGCATTCAAGTCATGAATTGGCGAGCCGCGGGACGCCCTCATTCGTTCCGGCTCGCCTAGCGCCGGCTGACCAACATACCCGGCGGAAAGTGAGTTTCTCGTGGCGAAATCCACCGAAAAGGCGGAGAAATCCGACGTTCGTTCATCTGACGGGCGTTCTTCTGTTGCAACCGAATCCCACCGCGGCAACGGTGCCGTCCGGGAAGGAGCCGTCGCGGTGCCCCCGCGCGATCCGGCCCGCGAATCGGCTTTGTCCCGCGCCGTCCAGCAGATCGAAAAGCAGTTCGGCAAAGGCTCGGTCATGAAAATGGACGAGAACCCCGCCCCGATCGAAGGCATCCCGACCGGCAGCCTGAGCCTCGACATCGCGCTAGGCGGCAACGGGGTGCCCAAGGGGCGCATCCTGGAAATCTTCGGCCCGGAGTCGAGCGGCAAGACGACGCTGTGTCTGCACATCATCGCCAGTTGCCAGAAGCAGGGGGGCGTGGCCGCGTTCATCGACGCGGAGCACGCGCTCGACCCGTCGTGGGCCAAGCGGCTTGGCGTCGACTTGACCAACCTGATGGTTTCCCAGCCCGACACCGGCGAGCAAGGCCTGGAGATTTGCGAACTGCTCGTCCGCTCCAACGCCGTCGCTGTCATCGTCATCGACTCGGTCGCGGCCCTCATCCCGCGCGCGGAAATTGAGGGCGAGATGGGCGATTCGCACATGGGCCTGCAGGCCCGGCTCATGTCGCAGGCGATGCGGAAGCTCACCGGTGCCATTTCCAAGAGCAAATGCACCGTGATCTTCATCAACCAAATCCGCGAGAAGATCGGCGTGATGTTCGGCAACCCGGAGACGACGCCGGGCGGGCGGGCGCTGAAGTTTTATTCGAGCGTGCGCATCGACGTCCGTCGGACCGGCAGCATCAAGGACGGGGAAGTGTCGGTGGGCAACCGCACGCGGGCCCGCGTGGTGAAGAACAAGATCGCGCCGCCGTTTCGCGACGCCGAGTTCGACATCATGTTCGACCGCGGCATCAGCTACGAAGGCGACCTCATCGACCTGGCCGCTTTGTCCAATGTCGTGGAGAAAAGCGGCGCCTGGTACAACTACAAGACCACTCGCCTCGGCCAAGGCCGGGAGAACGCCAAGCAGTTTTTGTTCGAGAACAAGGACCTGGCTGAGGAGATCCGCCAAGCGGTGCTCGCGAGCAAGGGTTTGGTCGACGCGAAACGCGCAATCGATTTGCCCGTCGGCGCTGATGCCGAATAACGCGCACGTTCGTTGAACGATACTTTTGGCTGAGCCCCACGCCGGGGCAAAGCGGAGCGCCGCCCCGGATTCTGTTTCCTAACGAGGAGAAGATCCGGGGCGGCGCTGCGCTATGCCCCGGCGTGAGAAGAGTGGCATTACGTAATTGAACTCACTCATTTCCCGGTACGTTCGTCTCCGAATGATCTGCCCACAAAATCCGCAAAGTCGCTCAACCACCCCCTGCACTGCTCCGATTTGAAAGTAGCCCCACGCGGTCGTGAGGCTTGTCAACGGGGTGCGACGGTACCCGGTAGGACATGGGTATACGCAATCGCTATAATTCGGGCACACTCCCAGCCGATAACAGTTGTGGGGCCGTCCGGGTCTGCGAATTGCTGTAACGTTCGTGGCTCGGCGGAACCGTACCTTGGGCGAGGTGCCTCAGCCGAAAAAACGGGCAACGGGTGACCTTCCGTTCTGACGGAGGTCAAGGGTTCCTTGCGGGGCCCTGCTGTACCGAGGGCAAAAGAATGGGTCGTAGTCTCCTGCGTGAAGGCATGCGCGGCGCAGCCGGCGTGTTCGTGCTGGTCGGACTGCTCTCGGGCGGAAGCCGGGAGCTTGCCCCGGTCGGTCAACCCGCCGCCGCTTTTGCAGCCGACCGGGCGGAAGCGTCGGACTCGTTCGGCGAAACTCTCGACCTCGCAGGTTTACAGAACCGTTTCGCCGCCGTTGCCGAGCGCATCGCTCCGTCCGTCGTTGCAATTTCGGCGACCGAAGCCGATTTCAATTACGAATCCGCCCTCCGCGCCGACGACCTGAACCCCGAGCGCCTCGCTTCAATCCTCGCCGGCTCCGACCGGACGGTCGGCACCGGTTTCGTCGTCGACGCCGACGGCTACATCCTGACGAACGACCACGTCGTCGCCCATGCCGAACAGTTGTGGATCACAACCGACGATCACAAGGTGTATCCCGCGATGGTGATCGGCTCCGACCCGCGGGCCGATCTGGCGATTCTGAAAATCCCCGCCCGCAATCTCCCCACGGTGAAATGGGCCGACCCGGCCAAGGTCCGCCGGGGTCAGTGGACCATCGCACTCGGCAACCCCTACGGCTTAGCCGCCGAGGGGGAGATGTGCATGAGCGTCGGCGTCGTGAGTGCGGTGGGGCGGTCGTTGCCGAAGCTCTCTGGCAAGGAAGACCGGCTGTACAGCGACCTCATCCAGACCACCGCCCAGATCAACCCCGGCAACTCCGGCGGGCCGCTGTTCGACATCAACGGCGAGGTCATCGGCATTAACGCCGCCGTGATCCTTCCGCAGAAGCAGACCAACGGCATCGGCTTCGCCATCCCCGCCAACGCGCGGGTCCTGCAGATCGTCGAACGGCTGAAGCGCGGCACAGAGGTTGTCTACGGGTATCTCGGCGTCAAGGCGAGTACGCCAACCACTCGTGAACGCCGCGACGCAAAAATCGAAGGCGAGGTCGGCGCGTTCGTCGATTCCGTCGAAATCGACTCCCCCGCGAGCGCCGCCGGGATGAAGCGTGGCGACATCGTCATTCGTTTCAACGGCGAAGCGATCTACGACGGCGAACACTTCATCCGCACCGTCGGCTCGGCGCCGGTGGATGAGAAGGGCGTTTCCGCGACGATCGTGCGAGGGAACAAGCGGCAGGACGTCACCCTCAAGCTCCGCCGCCGCGAAATCGCGGCCGCCGCCGTGACGCGGGACAAGCAGCGCCTCCGCTGGCGCGGCTTGGTCCTCGGACCGATCCCCGCCAATTGGAATTTTCCGGGCAAGAATTCCCCGACGACCGGCGTGATGGTCCTCGGCGTCGGCGCCGACAGCCCGTTCGTAAAAGACGGCGTCGCCCAGGGTAGCGTCATCACCGCGATCTCGGGCAAGTCGTTCGCCGGCATGACGGATCTCCAGTTGCTTCTCAACGACCTGCCTACCGAGCAGTACAGCCTCCAAATCGCCGGCCAGGACAACTCGGGCGTCGCGTCGATCCAGCCGTAATGAAGCAGGGCGATCGCATGGGAGCGTAGGGGCGAACCTTGCGTTCGCCCTCTTTCCCCGCTTGATAGGAAGGGCGAACACAAGGTTCGCCCCTACGCTCACAACTCGAAACACTACAGATGCGATTGCCTCGAACGGAGCGTACTCCGCGTGGTCACATCATTGACCGGCCGTTTGGCGCGATTTATATTCATGCGACCGATGAACGCAGCAGCGATCAGTTTGAAGACAACGGCCATCACGACGACGGCGTCCGCCGCGCGGTGATTGCGTC
>JBKJRK010000581.1:0-7765 GCA_046593135.1 Tepidisphaeraceae bacterium
GTCGGCGCTAGTGCGGCCGACTGCTCCGGCGTGCCGCTTTGCGCTGTTATCAGCCAAACGCTCCGCGCCGGCTGGCTCACTTTGATTTTGCGTGACGCCGGCACCGTGACCATCCGCACCACCTCGCCGTGGTGTGCTTCGCTCACTTCCTCGATCGAGACAACTGAGCCGGGCGAAACGTTCCACGACGTGAGGTCAATGGTCGTGTTGGCCGATTCGGTGTCGCTGAGGTTGATGCCGTAGAACGAGTAGTTGTTCGTCACGGGGTTGAAACTCGCGCCCGATTCGTAGCTGCCGCCGGAGTCGGCCGTCGCGACGCGCGGCAGGCCGCCCTTGAAGCCCTTGGTGAATAAGCGATGCACGCCCGCGCCGCGTGTCGCGCCGGTCGTATCGAGCAATCCCTCTTCCGACACGTAATAAAACCCGGTTTTCTGCGGGCCGCCGAGGCGCTCGGTCTGGTTGAACTTAAACGCGTACAGGCCCTGCACGTCCTGCTGCGTCGTGAGCAGGTTGATCAGCGCGAATTCCGTGTACACAGCCGGCACGTCGAGGTTGAGCTGCGGGCGGTTGTCGAAGCCGGTGGTCGTCCAGCGGTTGTACTCCGTGTACGTGAACGGCATCGGCTGGCCGCTGGCGTTGTACTGTGGAATTTCGGTCTTGAGTATCTGACCGTCCTTCGTGAAGTCACTCAGGGGGCGAAGGTCGCCGTAACGGTGCAGGTCGTAGGTGTTGAAGATGTCGTAATTGACCGTCCGGCCGGCGTAGTCCGTGCGATTGGTCTGGAGCGCGGATTTGCCCCAGTCTTCGAAGCTGGGGTCGTCCCAGTTGAATACCGACTGGGCACCAAGTTTGATAACCGGCGCCGACACGTCGGGGACCAGACTCTTGCCGAAATCGCGGTTGACGTCTTGAATCGCGGTGCGCACCGCATCGGACGCGAGCTTCAGCCGTTGGAGCCACTCCTCCTGAGTGATGGTGGCCGCGGTTTGGTCGGGCTCGTTGTACATCTGGAAACGCGTAACGTCGTAGTTCTTTGCGACGTGGTACGCCATCGCATAGAAGTGCTGCCACTGCTCGTAGGCGCCGTCCCAGCCGTCGAAGGGGAAGCTCTCGGTGCGGGTGATCTGCATGATCGTCGTGATCCCGCGGTCGCGCAGTTGGCCAAGCATGTAGTTCAGCTTCGACGTGTTGCGGCCGGTGATTTCGAGGTTCTCGAATCGGTCGTTGTAGACGTCCCAGGGGATAAAGCCGTTGCCTTCCGGGTTGGCGCTAACGGCGGCCTTGCGGGTCTCGAAGTCGGCGAGCGTGGAGATACCGTCGCCGAAAGTCGCAGAGTTTTCAGGTTCAAAGTCGTTGGGCGACGTCCAGACGCGGAACGCGTTGAGCTGTGAATAGTCCACCCAGCCCGAGGTCGAGCTTCCCGGCAGGTAATAGCCCTGGTTGAAGCCGATGAGTTGCGGCGTCACGCCAATCGATTCGGGTGAGACTTCCAGCCGCATCGAAAGGTCCGGCGTCCAGGCCGCCAGGTCGGCGACCACGCCGATTCCGTTGCCGCCAATCTTCTTTCCTTTCAGCACGTCGGGGACGGCGCCGCCGGACGTGTTGGCGAACAAAGCATCCTGGCCGAAGGCGCCGACGATCGTGTCGACGTCGTCGTCGTCCTGAGCGGTGGAGGCGTTGAGCGTCACGCCGCTGGTCCCGACGCCGTCGACCGACTGGATGTTGGCCATGCGCCTGTCGTTCGCTGCCGCGGAGTTCCACTCGGCCAGCAGGTCGTTCACGGCCGCGCGGCTCGCGTCGGTGTCGGCGTCGAAGTGTGTGGGGCCGCCGATGAGAATGTCCTGGTCGGCGGCGCCGTTGATAAGGTCTGTCCCGCGCCCGCCGATGATCAGGTCTCGTCCACCGCCGCCGTTGATGGCGTCGTTGCCGTCGCCGCCGACAAGCACGTCGCTGAAGCGTCCGCCGGTAATTCTGTCATTCCCCGCGCCGCCATAGAGCCGTAATGGATTGCGCAGCCCGGCGCCGGTGAGCGTGTCGTTGCCGTCGCCGCCGAGGATCACGACGCTTCCGGTCGGCATTGGGAAAATGCCGCGGTCGACCTTGTCGACGAGCACTTGCAATTGCGTCCCGCCGCTGCGCCGCCGGAATCGGAACGTGTTGTTGGCGCCGTCGCCCGCGACAAACAGCGCGGTCAGCGACGGGTTTGCCGGATCGGGGCCCGCGTGGCCGCCGGTGGGCACGACTTTTACGAGGCCGTTGTTGTGATCGACGCCGACCGCCACGCGGTAGGTGAAGGTGTCGATCTCGGTCGAGCCGGGGGTCGGCGTGTAGGTGATCGTGTTGTCAGCGGAATTCACCACGGCCGTGCCGTGCGCAGGTTGGCTGACGATCGACACCGAGCGTCCGGCGTCGCCCAGGCCGAGGTCGTTGGTCAGCACGTCGATGACGAGCGGCTGCCCGGCAGGTCCGGCGACGAGGTCGTCCTTCGCGTCGATCGCGGACGACTCGTCGTTGTCTCGAATCGTCACTACCGCCGTCGTGTTGGTCAGGGTGCCGCCGGTTGCATTGGACAGGCTGACGGAAAACGTCTCGTTTTCCTCTGTGATTACGTCGCCGAGGATCGGGATCTGGACGGTCATCAGGGTCGTGTTGGGCAGGAAGGTGAGCGTGCCGCTGACGTTTGTGTAATCCATGCCGTCGGTCGCGGTCATCGCGCCGGTCGCGTAATCGGCACTCACCGGATCGGCGCTAGACTCTGACAGCGTCACGGTGAACGTGGCGACCCCCGCGCCGGTATTGCCCTCGCCGACGATGACATCGGCTATCGATATTCCCGGAATGGCAAACAGGACCCGCTGTTCAAGCAACTCGAACGGACAAACGACCTTCTTCCGAAGCAACGCTGCGCCGATCATAAAGAACCTCCGCCGGGGCCGACGGGGCGGTGTGCCGCGCGTCGCCTCAGGCCGTCTCTGATTAGAGAATCGAATTGGCTGCCAAACAGAATCGACCGCCAGCCCGCGGCCGCCAACCCCTCGAGCGTACGGATACGATCAACACTCTTGTCCGACAGCTTACCCGCGGTGGCAAGATACACAATTCCGCGGGTCACCGACGAACAGCCCTGTAAATGAAAACGGCTGCCGCTAGAGAACATTTCGCGAATTCACACGCCGGTCGTTGACGGGTCTGTTGTCAAGCTCACTGAGCCGGCGCCGGGGAAGGAGGAGTGGGCGTAGTTTCCTGCAACTCGGCGGCGCGGGGAACGAGCAGCAGCACTTGCTCCGTCCGCTCGGCCGCGGCGTCGTCGATGAGGAACGCGGCGCCGAGGCTAGTCTTCCACTTCACTTCCGGCGACGGCGCGATCACAAGAAAATGATTCATCGGGATGTCAACCTGAAGGTTCAGGTCGTACAGCCGTTCGGGGTAGGCGTATTCGATCACCTTCTCGTCATTTTTGACCGTCACTTCGAACCGACGTCGCAGGGATCGAACGGTGGGGCAGACCGTAATTCGCGCTTCGCCGATCTTCCGCGGCGCTTGTTGAAAGGCGATGTTCAGCAAGTTGTCACACCGTTCGAACGTCCGGCCGTAGAGCCGGTTCTGGTCGCTGAAATAGAAGATGTTCTGATACGGGATGTTCCGCTTCATCGGCAATTCCATCACGCCGTTGGCACCCGCCGGCCCGGCGGCGATGGCGCTGGGCTTGGACGAGGCGGGGTAGGAATCGATGATGTCGCGGAAGTAGCCCCACTCGTTGTTCGGTGCAACGCCCAGACGCCAGCCGTTTTTTCGCAGCAGGTCGTAGGTGCCGACGTCGACGCTCTCTTCGTCGATGTGTTTCCAGAATTCCTCGCTCCGGCTGATCGCGCCAAGCGGAATAACCAGTTGATACACGTCAAGCTGAACGACGCGAAGCCGCGCTGCGGCCCCGGCGTCCGGCGCGCCAGCGCGTGTGTCGGCGAGTTGGTTGGCGAAGACCGCGTTGGAGTTTGCCAGTGGGTGAGTCGCAGACGGCGCGGCCGTCGACGGCGCGGCGCCCTTCGGATTTGCCGAGCATCCGGTTAACGCAACAACATACGCGGCCGCACATAATGTTCGGAGCAGCGTCTGATTCATGATTCGCCTTACAACTCTGCCAGCACGGAGATCAAGACGTCCAGACCCTGATCCCACAGCTTCCGGTCAATGTTAATCGGCGGGGCGAGGCGGACGACGGTCTTGGCCGTGAGGTTGATGAGAATCCCGCGCTCCATCGCCTTTTCGACGATCTTTTCCGGCGGCTGCTTGAGGTCGATCCCGAGAAAAAGTCCGCGCCCGCGGATCGCCGCGATCTTGCCCGCGATCCGCTTTTCGCTCTTCAGCCGGGCCGTCGCGTGCTCGCCGAGGACGGCGGCGTAGGTGACGAGGTCGTCGCGCTCGATCACGTCGAAGATGGTTTTCGAAACCGCCGTGCAGACGGCATTGCCGCCGAGCGTCGCGCCGTGCTTGCCGGGGACGAGGAGCGCGCCCAGTTCCGGCCGGGCGTACATCACGCCCACCGGCAACCCCCCGCCGACCGCCTTGCCGAGCGTCATGATGTCGGGCAAAACCGGCTTGCCGTCGGCGCCCGTGAAATGCTGATGCCCGAACCACCGGCCCGTGCGCCCGCAGCCGGTCCAGACTTCGTCGAAGATCAGCGTCAGCTCGCGCGCGTCGCACAGCTCGCGCACCCGCCGGGCGAAGCCGTCGGGGTAAACGTTGATGCCGCCCTCGCCCTGGATCGGCTCCATGATGATGCCGGCGGTTTCGTCGTCGACCGCGCGTTCGAGGGCGTCAAAGTCGGCGGGCTCGACGTGCGTGAAACCGGGCACTTCGGGTCCGAAGCCCGACCGCACCGCCGGGTTGCCCGTCGCGGAGATCATCGCGAGCGACCGGCCGTGGAAGCTTTTGTTGAACGAGATCATCTTCCAGCGGCTCGGCGACTTGGCCTGCCCGCGCAGCCGGGCGAGCTTCACGGCCGCCTCGTTCGATTCCAGCCCACTGTGACAGAAAAACGCCTGGCCCGGAAAGGCGTGACGGTTCAACCGCTCGGCCAGCTCGATCTGCGGCTCGCTGTAAAACGTGTTGCCGACGTGCCAGAGCTTTCCCGCTTGTTCCGACGCCGCACGCGCCAGTTCCGGGTGCGAATGGCCCAACACCGCCCCGCCAAAACCCGCGAACAAGTCGATGTACCGGCGGCCGTCGCTGTCGTAAACGAGCGAACCCTCTCCCCGTGTCATGACGACCGGCATGCGTGCGTAATTCCCAATCAGAACCTTCCGCCCGCGCTCCAGCCATTCCTGCGTCTGCGACATCGTTTTTCTTTCTCGCTTTCAACCCGCGAGAGTACCACAAATCCTAGCGCGGATCGAAGCGGTTAGGAGAACGCGATGATTCCGAAAGTGCTCTGCCCCCGCGCGGAAAACCTTCACGCAGGCAGGGGCAATCGCATCCGCATCGTTTGAGCGGTGTGCGTAGGGGCGAACCTCGTGTTCGCCTTCTGTGTGCGTAGGGGCGAACCTTGTGTTCGCCCTTCGTACTTCGGTAGCTGCGACGCGTGCGTCGCCTCGTCCAGGGAACGTCATCCGCAAGAGGCGACGCGGGCGGCGCCGCTACAAAGCGGTTAAAACCGCTCGAAAGCAGGGAAGCAGGGCGAACACAAGGTTCGCCCCTACAAATGCCACATGCCATTGCCCGGGTCATCCAAGCCAAACAACACACGCCGACTTTCCGGACGAAGACCTAACGGGTACAACAGAGACGCGCCGGGTGTGTACGCGGGTCTCACGATGTTTCCGGAGGCTTCCCGGTCTAAATTCGCCCAAAGGGAGCAGAGTGCCGTCGTCGAGTCTCAAGTCCAGCCTGCCCAAGCGCCTCTTCGGCTACGACGTCGTGGATCGGCTTGGGGTCGGCGCGCTCAGCACCATTTACACGGTTCGCGACGGTAAGGCCGGGCAGACTTACGCCCTGAAGCACGTTATCCCGCTGACCGAGAAGCACCTCCGCTTCGTCGAGCAGCTTTCCAACGAATTTGAAGTCAGCAAGCCCTTTCGCCACCCGGGGCTGCGTAAGTGCATCGACCTCAAGATCAGCAAGCGAATGTTCGTCGGCGGAATCAAGGAAGCGGCGCTGGTGATGGAAATGGCCGACGGCATTCCGCTCGACCAGGACCATCCCGGGGCGTTGCGCCACGTCGCCGATTGATTTATGCGTGCCGGGCAGGCCCTGTCCGCACTTCACCACCTCCGGCTCGCCCACTGCGACCTCAAGCCGAGCAACATCATCCGCAACAGCGCCGGGGACGTGAAGATCATTGATTTCGGCCAGACCTGCCGCACGGGCACCGTGAAGCAGCGCGTGCAGGGCACGCCGGACTTCATCGCGCCCGAGCAGGTGAAGTGTAAGCCGGTCGGGGTTTACACCGACGTGTTCAATTTCGGCGCGACGCTGTACTGGGCACTCACAGACCGCAAAGTGCCCACGATGATCACGGTCGACAAGCGCGACCGGGGGGTTCTCGTCGACCAGGACTTCCCCAAGCCTCACGAGATCAACTCGTCGGTTCCGCAGGACCTGTCGGAGATGGTCATGACGTGCGTGCGCGTGAACATCGACACCCGTCCGAAGAGCATTGCAGAGGTCTTGAAAGTCATCGAGCCGTACGCGAAGTAGGCCATGAAGGGACAACTCCGCTGGGGCATTCTCGGAACAGGGAACATCGCGCGGCAATTCGCCGCGGGGTTGAAGACTTCGGATCGTGCGGCCCTGTTCGCCGTCGGGTCGCGCGCGGCGTCTGCGGCGCGAAATTTTGCGAAGACGTTCGAGGTCGCGGGGACGGTCGGAAGCTACGAAGACGTGCTGCGGGCGGCGGAGGTCGACGCGGTATACGTCTCGCTGCCCAACAGCCTTCATCACGAATGGACGATCCGAGCGCTACGGGCCGGGAAGCATGTCCTGTGCGAAAAACCGTTCGCCGCGAACACGGGCCAGGCGCAGGAGATGTTTGACGCCGCACGGCAGGCAGGACGGCTGGCCGTAGAGGCGTTCATGTACCGCTCGCACCCGCAGACGCACGCCGCGCTCGACGCCGTCCGTGGCGGAGCGATCGGTGCGGTTCGCCTGATCCGCACCAGCTTCTGTTTTCGGACGAGCAAGCTCGACGGGAATATCCGATTCGATCCACAGTTGGCCGGCGGCGCCGTCATGGACGTCGGCTGCTACTGCGTTAACTTTGCCCGCCTTTTCGCGGGCTGCGAGCCGACAGCAATCCATGCCGTCGGGCGGGTTCATGAGAGCGGCGTCGACGAAGTGGTGGCGGGAACGCTCACATTCCCCGGCGGGCTTATCGCAACGTTCAATTGCGGCATGACCCTGCAGGCCGACAACACGGCGACGGTCTGCGGCGCCGACGGGTTTCTCGAAATACCCGTGCCGTGGAAGCCGGCGGTCGAAGGATCGCGAATCACAATCGTCCGCCAGACCCCCCCGATAATGGACGGCAACCCCCGCCCCCAGACGCCGCCGCGAGAGACCCTTGAAGTGCCCGGCGGGCGGAACTTGTTCGCCTACGAGGCCGGCGATTTCGCCGCCGCCGTCCTCGACGGCAAGCCGCCCGCCGTCAGCCCCGCCGACACCCTTGGCAACATGCGCGTGCTCGACGAAATCCGCCGGCAAGTCGGCCTGTCTTACTAAAGTGCTTTAGACCGCTTATACGGATCGGGATGAATCCTCGCGCCAGTTCAGG
>JBKJRK010000628.1:0-4857 GCA_046593135.1 Tepidisphaeraceae bacterium
CATCTGCCGCTCGCTCGCGCGCCAACTCGGCGGGGACGTCAGGCTTGTCAGCACCGGGCCGGGCGGAAGCTGCTTCGAGGTCGTCGTCGCCGGGGTCCGTGCTGGTCGTGGAGGACGACCGGACGGCGAGGCGGGCGATCGCCCATATCCTCAAGAGTCAGGGATTCGCCGTCTCTGAGGCCGCCACCCTCGCCGACGCCACGCGCGAGGCCGTGCACCACCCCGACTGGGTCTTGCTCGACCTCATGTTGCCCGACGGGAACGGCGTCGACCTCCTGCGCAGCGTAAGACGCGGCGAGATTCGCAGCAAAGTGTGCGTAATTACCGGCTGCGGCGCGGCCATGCTCGCCGAAGTGCGCCAACTCGAACCCGACCACGTCTTCATCAAGCCGCTGAATGTTGACGCACTGCTGGGCGTACTGGCGCATTGAGGGCTTTACGCAGGAGCATCAAGAGTAAAAAAAATCGCGAATCAACGCGGGATCAAAGAAGAGATCAAGCTCTCTTTCTGACCCGCGTTCATTCGCGGCTAGGGCAAGTTCACCTCGGGCGAAGCGGCTCTTATCCAAGTCACGTTGAAACGAGCACCCCCCCGGGCTTGGCCGCGCTACTAATCGCCTACAGCGCCAGCTCGTTCTTCTCGCCCGTGCGGATGCGATGAACGCTGGCGATCGGGAAGACGAATATCTTGCCGTCGCCTACTTCACCGGTCCGGGCGTTTTCGATGATGGCTGCCACCGCTTTCTCGGCGTCGTCGTCCTTGACGGCGATCTTCAGTAGCACCTTCGGCACGAAACCGACGTCCATCTTGGCGCCGCGGTACCGTTCCGTGTGCCCCATCTGCCGACCGAAGCCTTTACATTCCACCGCGGTCACCCCGAGGATTCCCAGTTTCGCCAACCCCTGTTTAACGGCGTCGAGCTTGTGGGGTTTTACGACCGCTTCGATCATCTGCATGTGAGTTCTCCTTCGCTTAGAATGGATCAAACGAATCCGTGAGTTGAGATTACCAAACAACGGCCGTGCCAACACGTCTACAGTTGTATCGGTCGTGATTTATGCCGCCGCTACGCGTCTTTTTCACCGATCCTCGACCGAAATGAGCCCGCCGGTGTTTGAAACGGGTTTGAACAGGGGTGCCCGGGATTTACGCAGACGACTCGATCGCGGTGCGGGTTGCCTTGTTTATGGTCAACCGGTGAGTTCAACACACGGCGTCCAGCACGTGTTCGGCGACGAAAATCGGCACCGACGTCGCCACGCCGAGTGCGATGGCGTCGCTCGGACGGCTGTCGACCTTCACGGTTTGGCCGTTTTGCCGGATGTGGATGCGTGCGAAGAACGTGTGCTCCTGAAGGTTGTTGATCTCGATCCGCTCAATGGCTCCGCCCATCTGCTCAATGACGGCGGCGAGCAAGTCGTGCGTGAGCGGGCGGGGGTGCAATATCCCCTTGAGCCGTCGATCGATTGCGTAGGCTTCGCCGGAGCCGATGACGATGGGGAACGTGCGATCGCCGTCCACTTCCTTTAGGACGATGATCTGCTGGTCCTGCATCTCGCTGATGATGATCTTGCTCAGCTCCATCTGGATGGACATGCAGGCCACTCCTCGGGTGATTAAGTTACGGTAGATACGGGGGGATAGGGAGTCAAGACGCAGTTTTTCACTGACCGAGTGGCGATCGATCCTGGGCCGGAATGAGCCGCGACGGCGAAGAACCGTATTCGGGACCGTCATACGTCCAGAAGTTGTAGAAATGCTCTGACGGCGCGTGTTTACGTTGTTTCTGCGGATCCATGTTACGCGGGCCCGAGTCGCAGACCCGGCTCCCAGCGGTGTCCCCGGCGGAAGTCGGCGAGCGGCATCGGCTTGCGACCGTCGGGCTGGATCTCAACGATTTCCACGCCCCCGTTGCCGGCCTGGACGAAGCCGTTGGACATGATTTCGCCCGGCTCCCAGCGTGGCCCTTCCGATTCGGCAGGTCGGGCGCGGATGAGGCGTAAGGCGCCAACGGCGGCGCCTTCGGCATCGCGCAAACTCACGCGGCAACCCGGCCACGGCGAGAGCCCCCGGATCCGCCAGGCGACTTCGTCGGCGGGGCGGGTCCAGTCGACCACCGCCATTTCCCGCGACAATTTCGACGCCAACGTCGCCTTCGACTCATCTTGCGGCGTTTCGATCGCGCGCCCGCTCGCCAAGTCTTCCAGCACGCGCATCACGAGCGGCGCCCCGTCGAGCGACAGCCGGTCGTGCAATTCGCCGGCGGTTTCCAATTCGCCGATAATCAACTCAGTCTGGCCGAGGACGGCGCCCGCGTCCATCCGCGCCGCCAGGCGAATGACGGAGTTGCCCGTCGTGCGGTCGCCGGTCAGGATCGCCCAATTGATCGGCGCGGCCCCGCGGTGGCGGGGGAGGCGTGAGGAGTGGAGGTTGACACTTCCGAGCCGGGGGTGATGCACTTGCGGTTCGGCAATTTTCTGCCCGAACGCGATGACGACCATTACGTCCGTCGGCGGAAGCGTTTCTTTATTGATGTCGGCAGTCCGCAGCACGTCCAGCCCTTCCGCAAGCGCGGCCGTTGCGACGGGTGTCGGCGTCAACGCACGGCCCCGGCCGGCAGGGCGGTCGGGTTGCGTCACCACTCGTACGATTTCATGCCCCGCGCCACGCAGCGCGTGCAGCGTCGGAATGCCAAATTCCCCGGCGCCGGCGAAAATAATCCGTAAGGGGGTCATGCGGTTCACACGGTCACTTTCGCGCTTTCGTGTCGCCGTACTTCTCGCGGTACTTCTCTTCGAGGTCTTTCAGCGCCCGGCGGGCCGCCATCCGGGCGACGGGGCCCATTCGGTCGGTCAGCAGCGTACCGTTGAGGTGGTCAAACTCGTGCTGCCAGACGCGCGTGACAAAGCCACTGCCGGATTCCTCAATCGGCTTTCCTTCGAGGTCCTGCGCGGTCATTTTCAGATCCTTGAATCGGACGACTTTCGTATGAATTTCGGGCAGGCTCAGGCATCCTTCCTCGTCTTCTTCTTCACCGTCCCCTTCAGACAACACGGGATTGACGTAAACACGGCCGGCGTCAATCTCGCCGGTGGCGTTCATGACGAACAGGCGAATGTTCAACCCCACCTGCGGCGCGGCCAGTCCGACGCCTTTGGCTTCGCGCATGAGCACCAACATCCGCTCGGCCAGTTCTTTAAGCGACGAATCGAAGAGCTCGACCGGCTTACTCGCCTTCTTCAGGCGCGGGTCGGGCCAGAGAATAATCTTTACGTCTTCGTACATATCCGCTTTCCGTCACTCCGGTTTTTAGCCTACAATACGCGGCTAAGTGTAATGCGTTCGGGGGTTTGTTGACACCCTTCGCGGGTGTGCATTAGAGTGCCGGCGACAGGATTTTACGCGTCTCGCGGCGCGGGACTTGCATTCCCATCCCGCAGCCGGCCAAACCTCATCCCAAGCGTTAGGAATACGAAACGTGGCAGATTCGCAAGACCCAAGGGAAGGCTACCGCAACGTACCGGATGAAGACCGCAAGGCGGCCAAGCGGTTTTTCGAGTATGCACACCAGGTCGCCGGCACCGGCAACTTCGAATACTCCATCGAAATGTTCATTCAAGGGTTGGACAAAGACCCGGAAGACGTTGCCGAGCACCAGGCTCTGCGCGACGTTTCCCTGAAGCGCAAGGTTTCCGGCGGGAAGCCACTCGGGTTCATGGCGGCGTCTAAGCTGAAGAGCAGCAAGGACGACAAGCAAAACATGCTCAACGCCGAGAAGTTGCTTGCCCACGATCCCGGCAACACCGACCGGATGGTCGACGTTCTGCAAGGCGCCGGTCGGGCCGGCTGTTACGAAACGGTCCTTTGGATTGGTCCCATCCTGCTCCGGGCCAATGCCGACAGCAAGAAACCCGAATTCAACAAGTTCATCATCCTCAAGGACGTCTACAAGAACATCCACGAGTGGGAGAAGGCCGTCGAAGCCTGCCAGCATGCCGCGGCGATGAAGCCGGACGACATGGACCTGCAGAGCGAGTTAAAGAATCTTGGCGTGTATCACACCATGACCAAGGGCAAATACGGGTCGGCCGCCAGCTTCCGCGACAGCGTCCGCGATCGCGATTCGCAGGACAGGCTGCTGCAGGGCGATAAAGACGTTCAAAGCGCGGACTTCCTGCTGCGTGCGGCGACCGAAGCCGAACAGGAATGGCGTCGCGACCCCAACGAAGCCGGCAAGTTGATGAAATACGTCGACGCGCTGCTGCGGACCGAGAAGCCGGAGATGGAAAACAAGGGCATTGACGTCCTGCAGGAAACATTCGACAAGACTCGGCAGTTCCGCTTCCGCCAGAAGATAGGCGCCGTCAAGCTGGCCCAGCTCGCCCGGATGGAGCGCTCGATGCGCGAGCAGGTGAAAAAGAGCCCGACGGACGTCGAGCTAAAGAAGAGCCTGTTGGAGTTTCAGCGGGATCGCGCCGAGGAGGAGTTGAAGGAGTTCCAGCTTTGGTCGGAGAACTATCCGACGGACGGCAAGATCCGCTTCGACGTCGCGAGCCGGATGTTTGTGCTCGGAAAATTTTCCGACTCCATCCCCGTGTTCCAGCAGGTCCGCCAGGATCCGAAATATCGCACCGATGCCACCATCGCCCTCGGGCGGGCATTCCTGGAAGCCGAATACGTTGACGAGGCGGCGGATACGCTCAAGTCCGTGATCGACGAGTACGTAAACAAGGGCGATCCGAAGTCCAAGGAAATGTATTACTGGTACGCAAGGGCGATCGAGAAACAGGGTGACCGCGCCACGGCGCTGAAGGCGTATAGTCAGGTCGCCCAGTGGGATTTCACCTACCGCGATG
>JBKJRK010000009.1:0-9291 GCA_046593135.1 Tepidisphaeraceae bacterium
TTGCAAATCCCACAACGTGTCCTGGTAGTTAGGGTCGTTGGGGTCCGCCAGGTTTAACGGCGTGTAGGTCCCGACGGGCCCCGGATAAAACGGCGGCTCCATGATCAGCCGCTCCGCATGGCCGTCAACGAACGCGACGCTGACGCGCTTGCTCGGATGCCGCAGATGATTCGGCCGGCAAGACGCGGTGGTCGACGGCTGCCCCGGCGCCCAGCAGTGCGTTAATTTCGACGGTTCCCCGACCAACAGGTCCTTCAACCCGGCGTCAACAATCGCGACGGTCTCGCTCGACCGCCTGACGCGCGCGATCTTCACGCCGTTGAGCTTCGTGTTGAAACCGTAACTCGCTTCTTCGTCCGGCCGCGTGTTGGCCGGGCAGGACCACACGTCGCGGTCGTTGAGGTCGAGGTTGTCTTTCCCCTGGTAAAGATACGGGTACAGCAGTTCCTTCCGATCGATGGCCGGCCGTGGCGGAATTGCCGGAACGAAACTGATCCAGAGCTTTGTTTCCTGGGCGTACATCGTCGTCGCCATGCCAATCTGGCGAAGATTCGACAAGCACGAGACGGCCCGTGACTGGGCGCGGGCCGAGCCGAGCGCGGGCATGAGCAATCCAACGAGCACGGCAATGACGCCGATGACGACAAGCAATTCGACGAGGGTAAACGCGTGGCGGGAACTTCCCCTCGCGGCCGCGGGAGGCGCGTGGGATTGAAGCGGCTGCATGCTGACACCTTAGGTAGCAGAGTTTTTTTGTCGGAGCATTCCGACGCCATGACGACGCGTCGAACCGGCCGCGTTAATGCGCGAGCGATTTCTGGCGCGGCGTGAAACGCCGGGAGACGTAGGGCGAAAGGGTGTCAGAGGGCTGGAGGGTCGAGGCCGTGGAACGGCAACGCCGCGTGCCGAAGAGGCACGACGCAGACGTGGTCGACCGGGAGGATACGCGTCAGGCCGAGGCAAGCGACATATATCGTCACCGGCGGCGGTGCCTGGAGACCGGCGATGAAATGACACACCGCGCAATGACCGGGGTCGGGAGCCGGCTTCTCGTTCTTGGAGGTTTCAGTGTCCCGGCACGCCGCTTTAGCGTCGTTTTGTTTCGGGCAGCATCCCCCAGACGCGGCTAACGCCGGACCCGGCAGTTGGATCTGCCCGCGCTGGTGGACCGGCACGAGCATGCCAAACCACAGGCATGTAAAGCCGAGCACCATCCATCGCAAGAAACGGGAGTTCATGGCGAACCGTGAGTAGAGTTACACGGCATCTCGTTGTCAAGATTAAGGCGCTACCCCATGGAAAAAACGGCGTTACATGCTTGCATTTCGCTTATGCAAACGCGGACACTCCGCCGTCCGCTTTTCCTCTTACGCGTTCCGTCTCAATAGTGAAACCCGATACCGGCGCCGCCCCAGAGTTGGGTGTCGGCCTTCAGGTTGTTGTCGATCCCGTCGGTGTAATAGAGATAGCCTTCCACCTGGAACGTGCCGTAGCGGCGGGGGACGTTGAAGAGCGTGTTGAGGTTGTAGCGGCCGATTACGCCGACGTCCCAGTGCTGGAAGCCGGTGTCGTCGCCGTCGCGGGCGGTGAACTGAGGGTGGTTGGCGACGAACGCCGCGTCGGCGACGAACGTCAGCGTGATCGGCGTGTCCTCGATCGCCATCTCGTGCTTGATGCCCGCTTCGATGTACGTGCCTTTGTACAGGTCGTAGTCGTACGCCGCGAACACGTACGGCGACAGGACCGGCCGCTCGGAATTAAACAGGATCGAGTCGTCGAGCGTAATGCTCGTCCACACCTCGGCGGTGTTCACTTCGTCCCGCTCGGGATAGATGTAGGTCGTCTGGCCGGCGCCGATGATGAGCGGGCGGATCATCCATTCCACGCCGACGTACGGTCGGATTTCCTGGAAACGGTTGATCGGGTCGTCGTTGTAGACGTTGGCGAACAAGCCGACCACCGGGCTGGGAAGGCGGCCGAGGTCGAACTTGAGGCGGCCGTCGAACTGCAGATTGGCGGCGTCTTCTGCGCCGGGGCTGAAGCCGGGCTCGTCGGGGTTGAAAACGACGGGGTTGCCGTTTTCGTCGTTGAACCCGCCGCTGCCTTCGCTGCGGTCGATGCCGCGGAAGACGTAGTCGGTGAGGTATCCGACGCGGAAGTCCAAGTTGACGCCGCCTGCGTTAACGCCCGCGTCCTGCGTCGGCGGGGCCTCGACGTCGTAGATGGTCTCGACATCTTGCAATAGATGCAGCGGGCGCAGCACGCTCGCGACGGGCGCGGCATCCGCGATCCCCGGTTCGAGCACGGGCTCGTCGGCAACGACAACCGCGCCCGACACTGCCATTGCCACCACGGCGGCGGCCGCCGTTACCAGCTTCGACGCCCCGTTTCGAACCATGCACGACTCCTGTTGGGTTTGGGGGCGAAATGTAACGGGGGCGGGCGGGAATGTCACGGTGAAGCCGGGTCGTCACCCGTTAAAAATGGTAAATCACACCAAGCAGATACCCGTACTCGATGTCTCGCACGCCGCCTACGGGAAGTTGAACTGCCCCCCGCAGTTCAATCGTGTCCGTCAAAACATGGCTCACGCCGAATTGGATTTCGGCGGTGCTTCGATCGCGATCGTCTCCGCTCAGAACAGTTCGACCTGTGAATTCGACGACCAGGCTGGTGAGGCCGTTGGGAAAATGGTCGTGCCCGGCATGGGATTCCGATTCGCCGTGAACGAGCGCCGGCCCCTGAAACGAATACGTCATGGCCGCGGAATAAAAGAACTCGGAGTCGCCGGTTTCCATGCCGTGTTCGGTCCCGACCTGTGTGCTGAACGTACACCACGCCCCGAGATCGAGCCAAGTAGAAACTGACGGCGCGAGGCCGACTTCGCCGGCGCCCAGTCCTTTGTTTTTTCGACCGGTCGGAAATGCAATTTCGAGGTTTCCCGAAAGCAGGAAGCGGTCGGTCTCGACGATCAGCGCCCGCGGCGCGACCGCCACGTCGCCCAGCCCTCGCTCGGTTTCCCCGTCTTCGGGATTGAGCATGACGAGCGGCGCTTCGACGATGATCCCGAGCCGCCGGGTGAGTGCAAATTCCAACTCACCAGCCAACTCCGTCTCGTCTTCTTCGTCGGCGGCGGTAACGACATAATCCACAAACAAATCGCGATCGAGAAACGCCGGTTCTAGACTGAACAAGTGTACGAACGGCGTCCCGCGCCGACTGTAATCGGCGTGGTGCCACGGCTCGAGCCACCCTTCGGTGAGCGATAAGCCCAGTGCTTCCGGCCGTGCCGGCTTTTCGTCATGGGTGTGCTGGGCTAAAGACGGCGCAGGCACGGCGGCCAGTGCGCAAGAAGACACCAACAGTGCAAACAGAGGTCGTGTAATAAACATTTTGTTCGTTTCCCATGGCGGATGAACGGGGCAAGCGCGAGCGCCACGCGCTGCGGGCCAGTCTTTGCCCGCAATCACGTGAACAACAATGAACGAAACGCTTACCGGCTTGGCGGGCCGCGGGAATCGAACAGAAGAATGGGGCGGCGCGAAAGCACCGGGACGGGGACAGCCGTAAGAAACGCTACGAACAGACCACCACACACCAGGACCGGCACGAAGCCGGCGCCCACCATCGGCAACTTCAGTTGGGCGTGCGTGAAGCAGTTGCTTTCGTCGTGTGGCGCCGAAGGTCCTGGCTCGTCGTGATCGCGGTGAGTGTCATCCGTGTGCTCGTGAGCATCACCTGCGAAATGGGCGCGTTCATGCGCGTAACGCAGCGCGCCGCTGCCCAGCGCGGCGACGGCAAGCAAGAGGACAATGGCGGAAAGGCGTCGCAAACCGAATATGATTCTGTTAAGCCGGGGGCGCGGCGTCAACGTCACGACGTTTTCCAATGCGAGGTACGTTCCCATGGCTCAGTCGGAGACGACGGTAAAACAGCACCGGCTCGAACAGTTCCTCGAACGGCACGGACTCGACGGCGTCCTCCTGCAACACCGGGAAAACTTCGCCTGGATCACCAACGGCCGTGACAACCACGTCCCCGGCAACACCTCCGACGGCGTCGCCGCCATTCTGGCGACGCGGGAGGGCCGGATGTGCTTCACCAACGAGATCGAGGCCCCCCGGATGCGGCAGGAAGAGCTGGCCGGTACGGGGATTGAAGTGATCTCTGTCCCCTGGCACGACCGCACCGCTGCGGCGAGCAAGTTGAAAGATGTCATCGCCGGCCGGCGGTTCGCAAGTGACACCGACGGGATGCAGACCGGCCTGCGCGCGTTGCCGTCGGACTTTGCGGAGCTTCGCTGGTCACTGACCGACGAGGAAATCGCCCGCTACCGCGAAGGCGCGAAGCGATTAGCGAAGGCCGTCGAGGCGACGTGCCGCGCAGTGGATTTCGGCGCCAGCGAACATGAAATCGCCGGGCTGCTCGACTTTCACGTCCGCCGGGCGGGTCTGACGCCGACTGTTACACTCGTTGCTGCGGACGAACGCATAAGCCTATACCGCCACCCGATCCCCACTGAGAAAAACGTCGAACGCTACGCGATGCTCGTATCCTGTGCGGCGTACAAAGGGTTGATCTCCTGCGTCACGCGCTTCGTCTGCTTTGGCCCGATGCCGGAGCTGGAAAAACGGCAGCAGTCTCTCGCCCACATCGACGCCGCCATCAACCTCTCCACCAAGCCCGGCCGCACGCTCGGCGAGCTGTTCGTCATCCTCCAGCACGCCTACGCCGAACAGGGCTACAAAGACGAATGGCGCAAACACCACCAAGGCGGCCCGACCGGCTACCTCAACCGCGAAGCCGTCGCCTACCCGGATTCCGACGTGAAAGTCCGGAGCAATCAGCCCTTCGCCTGGAACCCCTCGATCACCGGTACCAAAAGCGAAGACACGATCCTTTGCACTGACGAAGGAATCGAAGTTCTCACGATCTGCTCCAACGACTGGCCGACGATCACCGGCAAATTCAACGGCCGAGAGTTGCCGCGGGCGGCGATGCTCGTCCGCTAAGAGAGGCGATCCGCTTGCCGCGTCCCAACGCACCGGCTACATTCCGCCGGGTCAACAAATCACAGGAGAACATGATGCGCAACCGGCTCGTTCCGCTGCTGCTATTGCCCGTCGCACTGGCGGCGGCGTTGCCTTGGTCGGGGTGCAAGAAGGAAAGCGGCGGCGGCGGAAGCACTACCGGCGAGATCCTCATCGGCCATTACGGGTCGCTCACCGGTTCGGAAGCGACCTTCGGACAATCCACCTCACGCGGCGTCAAGCTCGCCATCGAAGAAATCAACGCCGGGGGAGGCATTAACGGGCGGAAGGTTGTCCTCAAGGAATACGACGATAAGGGCGACGCCAAAGAAGCCGGCTCGGTCGTCACGCGCCTCGTTTCAAGCGACAAGGTCGTGGCCGTCATCGGTGAAGTGGCGTCGGGGCTGTCGCTGGCGGCGGCGCCGGTGTGCCAGGAGTACGGCGTGCCGATGATCAGCCCGTCGTCCACCAACGAACGCGTCACCATGGCCGGCGACAAAATCTTTCGCGTCTGCTTCATCGACGGGTTCCAAGGATACGTCGGCGCGAAGTTTGCCAAGGAAATGAAAAGCGCGTCGAAGGTGGCCGTGCTGTACGATCAGGCGGCCCCCTACTCGACCGGCCTCGCCCTGGAGTTTGAGAAGCATTTCAAGGCCATGGGCGGCACGATCACGACGAAGCAGGCCTACAACGCCGGCACGCAGGATTTCAGCGCCCAGCTCGGCACCATCCGCTCGACCAACCCCGACATCATCTACGTCCCCGGCTACTACACCGACGTGGCCAACATCGCCATCCAGGCCCGCCGGCTCGGCATGAAAGCCCCGCTGCTGGGCGGCGACGGCTGGGACTCGTCCAAGCTCGCGGAGATCGCCGGGCCGGCGATCGAAGGCTCGTTCTATTCCAATCACGCCTCGCCCGACGACCCGTCGCCGAAGATTCAGGGGTTTATCGCGAAGTACAAGAAGGTCCACAATGAAACCCCCGACGCGCTCGCCGCCCTCGGCTATGACGCCGCCGGCGTGTTGTTCGACGCCATCAAGCGGGCCGGCTCGACCGACGGCGAAGCGCTGGCAAAGGCGATTGGGGCGACAAAAGATTTTGACGGGGTCACCGGCATGCTCACGATCGACGCCGCCCGCAACGCCGTGAAGCCCGCCGTCGTGCTCGAACTGAAAGGCGGCAAGCCGGTGTTCGTCGCGAAAGTTGATCCGCCGAAATGAATGTCGTGGCGCGGGCGTCTCGCCCGCGTTTGAAGCCGGTCGCGGGCGAGACGCCCGCGCCGCGGTATAAATTGAGCGCTGTTTGAATCCGCATCCCGGGTCATTGAAGTGACCCGGCCCCGCGCAAGGCGTAAACGACCATCGCTTGTTTCGCATCGCGCCTTTCCCGTGGCCGACCTTCCCCAGACCATCCTCATCGCCGTCGCAATCGGGAGCCTCTACGCCCTGATCGCGCTCGGCTACACGATGGTTTACGGCATCCTGAAACTCATCAATTTCGCCCACGGCGACGTCGTCGTCCTCGGGGCGTGGTTCAGTTACACGTTGGCCGTCTGGCTGCTGAACGTCACAGGCCTGAGCGTTGCAACTCCTCCCTGGTGGATCGGGCCGATCATCCTCGTCGGCTCGATGCTGATTTGCGGCGGCGTGGGCTTCCTGATCGAACGATTCGCGTACCGCCCGCTCCGCGGCGCACCGCGACTCAACGTGCTCATCACCGCCATCGGCGTCTCACTCCTTCTCCAAAACGTCGGCCAGCTTCAATTCCATCTGCCCGGCGGGGTCAAGCTCCCCTTCGGCGCTCAGCCGGCGGGAATGCCGGCGGTGGTGCCGGACGTGGCGCTGTTCTCAAACGTCAAGTTGTGGGCTGGCGCAGAGCCGTTGTCGCTCCGCTCGACCGACGCTGCGATCATCGTCATCGCCGGCGTCTTGCTCGTCGGACTCGAACTGCTCATCTACCGGACCAAATTCGGCCTCGCCATGCGAGCCGTCTCGTACAACACGACCAACGCCGGCCTGATGGGCATCCCGGTCAACCGCGTGATCTCGCTCACGTTTGTCCTCGGCTCCTGCCTCGCGGCGGCGGCGGGATTTCTCTTTGCCGTCAAATATCAGCAGATCCAGCAGCCGGCCCATTCCACCTGGGTCTTGCTGGGACTGAAGGCGTTTGTGGCGGCGGTCGTCGGCGGCATCGGGAACGTTCGCGGCGCGGTCATCGGCGGTTTCCTGATCGCGTTCATCGAACTGCTAGGCGCGCGATATATTTCGTCGTCGATGGCCGACGTTTACGTATTCGCCATCCTCATTCTCGTCCTGCTCTTCAAACCGAGCGGCTTGTTCGGCTCGACGGCCCGGGAGAAGGTGTAGAACACCATCGCATGGCATCACGCACACCCGCCATCCCGACCCTTTCCGGCGCACCCGCGCCTGAAGTTCGCGTGCCGCATAGCAAAGCCGGCGTGCTCGCCGTGGCGATCGTGCCGCCGGTGGTGGTCATCGCGCTGGCGGTTCTCCTGCACTTCGTCATCGCCCCGGCGATGGAGCCGTACCCGCGGCACATCCTGATCGAGGTCGGTTACACCATCATCTTGGCCGTCTCGCTCAACATCGTGAACGGGTACACCGGCCAGTTCTCCATCGGCCACGCCGCGTTCATGGCCTGCGGCGCTTACACCGCCGCGGCCGTCACATATTACGGGTCATTGCTTCTGTGGGGGGACATCCCGTCGCGGGGCGGGATTTTCGGGTCGGGCGAACTGCTGCTCGCCGGCGCGTGCGTCGTCGGCGGGATCGTGGCGGCGGGCGCGGGGTGGCTCGTCGGGCTGCCGTCGCTCCGACTGCGCGGCGACTACCTCGCCATCGTCACCCTCGGCTTCGGCGAAATCCTCCGCGTGCTGCTCCAACAAACCAACCCCCAGCTTTTCTCCGCCGCCGCCGTTCATGTCGCAACCGTCAGCCAACTCCTCCCCCCACCCCTCGGCGGCGCCTCGGGGTTTTCCGGATCGCCGAAACTGACGAGCCAATTCTGGACTTGGCTGTTCGTCGGCATCACCGTCCTGTTCGCATACCGCCTCAAACTTTCCAGCTACGGCCGGGCGCTGCTGTCGATTCGTGAGGACGAGATCGCCGCCGAGGCGATGGGCGTGAACACGACGAAGCTCAAGGTTCGGGCGTTCATGTTCGCCGCGTTTTTTGCGGGGATTGCGGGCGGGCTGTACGCACATCAACTGGGCGTCATCGTCCGCCCGATCGACGCCGGGTTCCTGCGGTCGTTCGATTTCATCATCATCATCGTGCTCGGCGGCCTGGGTTCGATCTCCGGCGCGGTCTTGGCTGCCATCGTGCTGACCATTCTCGCGGCGGCACTGACGGACCTCGCCGAGTATCGGATGATCCCGTACGCCCTGGCGCTGATTCTGTTGATGATCTTCCGCCCCCAAGGTCTGTTCGGCGTCCACGAAATCTGGGACATCGGCGGACGGCTGTGGCGGCGCATGCGTGGCAGGTCGCGCGTGAAAACAGGGGCGTCCGTATGATTACACCCGCCGCCCAAAGTTCCGATCTAACGCTGTCCTACGCATCGGGCGGCGCGCTGCTCGACGTCCGCAACGTCAACATTGCCTTCGGCGGCTTAAAAGCCGTTACCGATTTTTCGCTCACCATCCCCCGCGGCCGACTGCACGGGCTGATCGGTCCCAACGGTGCGGGCAAAACGACCGTCTTCAACCTCCTCACCGGCGTCTACCAACCCAACAGTGGCACGATCGTGCTCGACGGCAAGAGGCTCAACGGACTCCGCCCCTACCGCGTAGCGGCCGCGGGCATGTCGCGGACATTCCAGAACATCCGACTCTTCGGCAGCCTGTCCGTACTCGACAACGTCCGCCTCGGCTGTCATCTGCTCGCGCGGCGCGGGCTGATCTCCACCGTCCTCCGCACCGGCTCCTGGACGGCCCGCGAACAGGAGATGACCGACCGCGCCCGCGAACTGCTCGCGATCTTTGACCTCTCCGACCGCGAGCACGAAACCGCGCGCAACCTCCCCTACGGCGGCCAGCGCCGGCTCGAAATCGCCCGCGCCCTGGCGACCCAGCCCAAGCTCCTCCTCCTCGACGAACCCGCCGCGGGATTGAACACCGGCGAAAAAGCCGCCCTCGCAAAGCTCATCCGCTCGATCCGCGACCGCTTCAACCTCACCGTCCTGCTCATCGAGCACGACATGGGCGTCGTCATGGACATCTGCGAGACCATCACGGTCC
>JBKJRK010000049.1:0-2624 GCA_046593135.1 Tepidisphaeraceae bacterium
AGTCCGGGGTGCATGACGGACGATTCGGTGAGGAAGTACACCCGCCCGTTAGCGACGGCCGGCACCTCGGGCATGGTGGTCCAGTACCGCTTGGCGTCTTCGACCGAGCGAAGGGGCTTGTCGGGGAGGAGGTGCAGCACGGCGTCGGGCTTCAGCGAGTTAATCTTTTCGCGATCGATGCCCGGGTAGGCCGACGTTTCGCCTCCGGCGGCATTGGTGCCGCCGGCGAGGGTGAGCAATTCGTCCAGAAACGTGCCCGGACCCGCCGCCCCGGCGCCGCCTTCGTCGGTGACGATGAGCGTGCGGACCTTCGCCCGGCCGGCCACCGATTTCGCCACGGCGTCGAGCTTGTCGAGCATCACGCGGTCGGCGGCCGCGGCTTTGTCGGGCTCGGCGATCGCCTCGCCGAGAATGCGGGTTGAGTCGGAGATGTCGGCGAGTTTGTCGATGTGAATGAACACCGTACGGATGCCGAGTTCCGCCGCGCGCTGCTTAAAGCCTTCCGGCGCTTGGGACTCGCGGACTTGGATTACCGCGAGGTCGGGCCGAAGGCTCGCGAGCGTTTCCCAATCCACCGTAAGATAGTCGCCGGCGGCGGGCAGGCCGGCGACGGCGGGTTTCGTGCGGTCGTAGTGGGTGACGGCGACGAGGTGTTCGCGCCCGCCGATGGCGACGAGAATGTCGGTCGTGGCCGGCGAGAGAGACGCGACCGTCGGGCGTTTGGCGGCGGATTGGGAAGGAGGATTCCCGGCAGCCGGCGTGGCGGCCGGGCGGTCACAGCCCGCGGCCGGCATGATCACGGCGGCGAGGCAGGCGAGAAAATGTCGAACTACGGGTCGGTCGCCGCTTGGACCCATGGGGCGCGGATGGTAGATTTGACGCCCGGTGGTGTCAAACTTCGATCGGGCACCACGGCGAAGGGCGTCCGACGCTCGGCACGCCGCCGTGATTTGAAGATCGTCAGCTTACCGCGCAGGGAGGTCCGATGAGCGAGCAAAGTCTGTTGTCCCGAATCGGCAACTGGTTCAAGGCCGGCCACGCCGCCGACCGCAACGGCGGTCCGCCGGAGTTTATCGTCAACAACGAAGACGGCAGCCCCGCCGACTTCACCGGCGAGCCCTCCCTCTCGGACGGCCACGGCGGCATCGAGCCGCGCAGCACGTTCCTCCGGCCGTGGGCCAAGCGTGACGCGGCCATCGAAAACCTCCAAGGCGGCCTCAACGCCATCGGCGACTTGATGACCGGCATCCGCGATCATCTCGAACAGCAATCCAAGCGGCAGGACGAGTTGCTCGGCTACCTCTCACACCTCCCCGCCGCCCTGGAACAGTTGCCTGAAAGCAACCGCGTTCACGGCGAAACGCTCAAGGCCATTCACGAGCAGATGAAAAGCCAGCACGACCAGCAGGGCAAGCTCGGCGAAATCCTGGAGCGGATCAGCCAGTCCGACGGACAGAGCATTCGGGCGCTGGACTCGCTCCAGGAACACGTCGATCAGCTCCGCCGGCACGACGAAGCGGTTTCGGAGAACCTCAGCCACGTCGGCGAAGCCATGGAAGGCCTCGGCAAGAACACCGCCACCAGCGCCCAGGTCTTGCAGCAACTCCGCGACAACGCGGCCAACCGGGACGGCGAGATCGAGCGCATCCTCCAGCAGCAAACGAGCCGCTTCACAACGCTGCTCGTCGTGGCGACGCTGTTGCTGGTTTCGGCGCTGGTCGCCGTCGGCGGCCTCGGGTATCTATTTTTGCAGACGACACAGCACGCCAGGTAATACGGATCGCGATTAATCCTCGCGCGAGTTCGGGGCCGCTGAAGCGGCCCTGCCGGCTGGAAAATTGAGACGTGACGCGCACGGATTAATCCCGATCCGTATAAGACCGCGTCACGCGAGAGCAAGTCCCCTCGAATGCAGCGGCATCTCCGACCGCCGCTTGCGGTTCCGCGGACCGCGGTGCGCCTTTCGGTCCGCGAAACCGCAAGCGCCCGGGCGGCCGGTCTGACGTTCGGGAACTTTACCCGCTACGGCTGTGGTAGCCGTGCTCCAGCAGCCGTGCCGGCTCCCGCCCGGTGTTCAAGTGAACAGCGTCAGGCGCGGCGGGCTGCTGGACTCGCTGGTGAAGGTTTCGACGACGTTGGAATCGGCGTCGCCGGGGAAGCGTTCTTCGCGTACGAGAACAAAGGTCACCACGCGATCTTCGCCGCCGTGCTGGCGGAGGTAGGCGGTGAGGTCGATCCCCGACGTGCTTGCCGTGCCGTTGAAGGTGAGGTGGCCGACCGGGAACGCGGTGGTGCCGACGCCGGTCAAGCGCGCGTCGGCTGCGCCCGCCAGGTTGGGAGCGGTGGCCCACGTGATGCTCGACTCGTTCCAGTTGTCGTCGCTCAGTGCATAAACATGGAAAATCGCCGGCCCGGCGCCTGTGGTGTGGCGGCCGGTGACCTCGAGAATGGCGCGAGACACGTCCGCCGGATTAACCGCGGCAAGGTCGAATTTCAGATACGTTGCAAAGTCGCCGCCGGTGTCTGTCGCCGAACGGGCCACCTTTGCGACGGGGTCGGAGCCGGAGGTGACGGCGTCGCCGTTGTGGACCTGTGCGTCTTCCGTCGGCGCTAGTGCGGCCGAC
>JBKJRK010000054.1:0-3790 GCA_046593135.1 Tepidisphaeraceae bacterium
GCACGAGGCAACCTGAATGACGCGCGTGAATGGTTCGTCGAAACCCCCTGCGAAATCATATTGAAGGATGGCGTAGTCATTGCACATCGCTCGGCTGCGGCGGGAACACGCAAAGACATCGAGCAATGATTTCGGGCTCGCCGTCACTGAAGCCTGCATCTACTCGCAAACAGCCCACGTCCACCTGGCGGTGCGTGGGCTGTTCGAGCGAGATAATACGGATCGGGATTAATCCGTGCACGTCACGGCTCGATTTTCCAGCCGGCAGGGCCGCTTCAGCGGCCCTGAACTCGCGCGAGGATTAATCTAAATTCGTATGAGGCCATTGGTGCGAAAACCACAAAAGGCGCGTGCCGAACGACTATTGCCCGCATCATGTCCGCACCAGATTGGTCGGCCGGCAGACGCCATGATGCAGTTGTGCTTCGCCGCCGGACTGAGCCGCGGCCAGTTGCGAAGCGTGTTGCAAATGTTTCTGAAGCGTCGGTAGCGTCTTCGTGGCCACGGCCGTAGGCGGGTTGAGGAAACTCGGCCATTATCAAGTCCGCGCGGACGGTGGTTGCTTGCGCGGATCGGTCGCCGAGATGATCTCGCTGACGCCCTTTTGGTTGAACCCCTTGAAGCCGGCATTGCGTTCCAGGTTTTCCAGGTGGGAGCCGATGGCGCCTTCGACGCGAAAACGTTCGGCCTGTTCGAGGGTGATTCGCCCGTCGTTGCGAAGCGCCTCGATTTTCTCGGGCCGCACGGCCCACCGCTCGCCTTCGGTAAACGCTTGGCGGAGGTGGGGAAAATCACTGAACGGCTTCATCACCTTGACGGCGTATTCTCCCTCGAGTTGTTTCTTCAGCGCGTCGAAATCGAACACACATTCCAGGTGGTGCATGCCCGCTTCGAGAAACGACTCGCCGTGCAGCTTGCACCACAAGCCGACGGTGCCGAGTTCTTTCCGTTCCGGCAGCGGTTCGTGGGCGAAATCGGTGAACAATTCTTCCGGCGAAAGATCGACGTCGTTGAACGTCACGATGCCGGTGACCGGATGTTCCATCACCTGCGCCCCCCAACCCGCCTCCGCCCCGGCGTAAAACCGCTCGCGGCAGACGAAGCCGAGCATTTCCCAGACGGCCACCAAGCGGGCGAAGTGCTCGCGTGAAGAACGGTAGGTGTGGTGGTCGTGGTTGGCCCAGCCGAGGCCGAGGCGCTGTTGTCGGGCGTATTGGATTTGGGCGGCGTGGTTGCGCCGCATCCAGAACTCGCGCTCGGCGGCGAAGAACAGGTCGCAGGCCCAGTCGCGTCCGATTTCGCGACCGGCTTTGTCGAGCAGCCGGCCCGAGTGGTCGAAGCCGTCGGAATCGGACCGCAGCCGGCGGCGGCGGGTGCGGAAGGCGTCGAAGTGGTTGAGCCCGAGTACGATTTGTTCCGGGGAAGCGCCCGGCTCGGCGGACTCAACCGCTACACCGTGCCTTTCAGCGGCCGACAGCATCAAGCCGTCTACCTTAGCCACCGCCGCCGTTCTCACTCGGCTCCCGGGACCGGCGGATATGAGCGCATCGATGTCGTTGGCCGCTACGAAATCGACGACAGAATCCACTTTCAGTGCGACATGAGTCTCGACCGATCCGTCCAGCCGGATCGGCGGGAAGATCCCGCCGGGGTGCCGGTACACGCCGCCGGTCGTCTCGACGTATCCTGTGGACCCGAGTTGCTCCTTCAGCTTTGTTGTCGGCTTGACCGCAATGTGGTCGATCCAATCCTGAAAGCGCGTGCCGGTTTCGGCGACCATACGGCCGGCGAGGGTTGTGGCGTACGGGCAGCGGGCGAGGAACTCGTTGACAATTCCCAGCACGAGCGCCTCGGCCTGTGGCTGCGGGGTCCACTGGAATTCGTCGAGTGGGCTGGTCGTCGATGAGGCGTTCGCGATCGTCATGACGGACCCGGCCTTTCGGTCTTTTCGCGTGAAGGCATCGCCGAAGCACCGGCACGTGAAATCCTGAGCCGGCGACCGATATTATACGATACCATTGTGGTTGGAATCGCGGGGACGAGCCGGGAGATGTCAGATGGTTCCTGTCCTGCTGCTGGGCGCCGGAAAGATTGGCGGGGCGACCGCCCGCCTGTTGGCCGGGTGCGGCGATTACAGCGTGCGCGTCGGAGACGTCTCCGAGGCGGCCCTGGAACGCCTGCCGAAAGGCCGGAACATCAGTACGGTCCGCATGGACGTCGCCGACCCCGCCGGCCTGCGCGAGGCGATGCACGGGCGGAAGATCGTCGTTTCGGCTTGCTCGTTTGATGTCAATGTCGGCATTGCGCGGGCGGCCTTGGAATCCGGCCTCAGCTATTTCGATCTAACGGAAGACGTCGAGACGACAGTCGCCGTGCAGAAGATCGCCCGGTCGGCCAAGTCGGGGCAGGCCTTCGTTCCCCAGTGCGGCCTCGCGCCCGGGTTCGTTTCCATCGCGGCGTGGAAGCTGACGCGTGATTTTGAAAAGCTCGACGAAGTCCGCCTGCGCGTCGGCGCGCTCCCGAAATTTCCGACCAACGAGATGAAGTACAACCTCACCTGGTCGACCGACGGACTCATCAACGAATACGGCAACCCGTGCCAGGCCGTCCACCGCGGCGAGATGATCCAGGTCCTTCCGCTGGAGGGCCTGGAACACTTCAGCCTCGACGGCATCGACTACGAAGCCTTCAACACCTCCGGCGGCGTCGGGACGCTGTGCGAAACGCTGAAGGGAGGCGTCCGCGAACTGAACTACAAGACGATTCGTTATCGCGGGCATCGCGATTTGATGGCGTTCCTGATGAACGAACTGCGCCTCAACGACCGGCGCGCCGTGTTGAAAGACATTCTCGAAACCAGCGTCCCGATCACGCTGCAAGACGTCGTGCTGATTTTCTGCACCGTCAGCGGTTGGAAAGACGGCCGGCTGACGCAAGTCACCGACGCCCGCAAAATCTACCACGGCCCCGCGGCGGCGGCGGGCATGGCCGGCGCCGACGGGCAGGCGGAACACTGGAGCGCGATCCAGATGACGACGGCGTCGAGCTTGTGTGCCGTGCTCGATCTGCACGTCAGCGGCAAAATCCCCGACACCGGCTTCGTCCGCCAGGAACAGGTCAGCCTCGACGATTTTCTCGCCAACCGTTTCGGCCGATGCTACGCGGCGCCGCACGACCTGCCGGTGCGAGTGTGATCCAGAGCAACCTCCTTCTACCCTGTACACAGGGGAGAGGGCAGGGGTGAAGGACCGGGCGTCGAGTGACGCTATCGACGCCTCTCGCGAGATCGCCCCTCACCCCGACCCACTCCCCCCCGATTACGGGGGAAAGGGAGAAAGAGCAGGCACCTTTCATGAGTCAAGAAGTTCTTCGCAAGTTCGGCATTGAATCTGAAACGGCCGGGGCCGCCTCCGGTGCGGCATGGCTGAAGACCGCCGGCCCAGCGATCCCGGTCCGCTGCCCGATCGACGGGGCGACGCTCGCCACCATGCGTTCGGCGACGACTGCCGACGTCATGGAGGTGATCGACTGCGCCGCCGACGCGTTCAAGGCCTGGCGACTCGTCCCGGCCCCGCGCCGCGGCGAATTTGTGCGGCGGATCGGCAACAAACTCCGTGAGCGAAAATCCGACTTGGCACAGCTTGTCACGCTCGAAGCCGGGAAGATCACGCAGGAGGCGCTCGGCGAAGTGCAGGAGATGATCGACGTCTGCGACTTTGCCGTCGGCCTGTCGCGCCAACTTTACGGCCTGACGATCGCCTCCGAGCGGCCGGGCCATCGCATGATGGAG